>DASSIC010000001.1:0-4670 GCA_035692325.1 Gemmatimonadaceae bacterium
CTGGTAGACGCCGGTGAAGGCGCCGCGCAGCGCCGTGCCGCCATTGCGTCCCGGGATGAGCTGGTTCTTCGAGGCATCGATCGGCCGCGAGACGAGGATCGGCGACGGATTCGGTGCGATGCGCGGAGCCGTGCCCATCGGAGTGGCACCCATCGCCGTCACCGACGTGTAGCTGTCGAAGTTGTCCTGGATGATGACCGTGCCGGTCGTCGCGCTGAAGACCGGTTCGTCGGAGCCGCCACTACTCGACGCCGTCACCGCGATCGCGGTGGAGGTCACGCCCGCGATCGTCGCGATCGATGGTACGGTGAAACGGAGCGTGCGGCTTCCGGTCGTCCCCGTGATCGAGAGGTTCGTGAACCGCGCCACGCCACTCGCATCCGTGACGACGGTCGTCGTGCCGCCGAGCGTGCCGCCGCCCGAGGCGATCGCCGCGAGGACGCCGACGCCCGACTGCGCCACCACCGCGCCGCTCGCGTCCCGCAGCTGTACTGCCGGCTGCGTGGCGAGGGGCACGCCACTCGTGGCGGCCGTCGCCGGCTGCGTCACGATGGCCAGGCTCGCCGCCGACGCCGTCGCGGTCGTCGTGGTGATCGTGACCCTGCTCGATGCGGCGTTGTTCGCCGCGTCGCGCGCCGTCACGGTCAGGATATTGGTCCCCGCCTGAAGCGCGACACCGGACACCGACCAGCTGGTCGTTCCCGTCGCGACGCCGGATCCGCCGCGATCGTTCGCCCAGCTGACCTGCGTGACGCCCACGTTGTCCGAGGCGGTGCCGGCCAGGTTCACTGTCGAGGACGCGGTCGTATACGTCGCCGCCGTCGTCGGTGCCGTGATCGCCGCCGTCGGCGCGACGGCGTCTGCGGTTGGCGTGCTGCCGCTCACGGAACCGGTGATCGGAGTAGTCATGTCGCTCTGTACTTCGGACGCCGCCAGCGCGCGGTTGTAGATCCGCACTTCGTCGATCCGACCGGTGAAGTACTCACCCCAGACCGCGTTACCGCCGATCCGCAGCGCGCCCGTCGACATGGCGATCGACCCCGTTGCCGGAATGCTCGCCGCCTGCACGCCGTTCACGTACAGGCGAATCGATGACCCGTCGTAGGTGCTCGCAATGTGCGTCCACGTATTGATGGGGGCCTGTGACGGGCCGCCAGCGATCCGCTCCCCAGCTTGCGACGTGCCAACGTTGAGCTCTGCGCTCGGCTGCGTCGGCGCGCTGCCGTACAGCGCGTACACGTAGTCACCTGGCTGCTCCTTCAGCACGGCCGTGGCCCAGGTGCTCGGGGCAACGGTGGGAAAGATCCACGCCTCGACGGTCATGCCCGACGACAGGTCGAGCGAGGGCGCGTCGGCGACCGACACGTAGCTCTTGCTGAACGTCAGCGCGCTGCCAAAGCGCCCGGTCGTGACGCGGGTGACACCGCCTCCGAGCGTCCCTGTATTGCCGTTCCCCGAAGCGTCGATCGCCGAAACGCCACTCGTCTCGTCGAAAGAGAACGCAGCGACCAGTCCCGGCTTGGGTCCCGCCCGCGTCACCGTCAGCGTTGCCGACGAGACGTTGTTGGCCGCGTCGCGTGCCGTCACCGTGATGGTGTTGCTGCCAGGTTGCAGCGCGATGCCCGCCACCGACCACGTGGAGGTCCCGACCGCCGTCCCGGCGCCGCCGAGAGAGTTCGACCACGCGACCTGCGTGACGCCTACATTGTCGCTTGCGGTGCCGCCGATCGTCAGTTGGGTTGCATCGGTGACGTAGGTTTGCGCCGGGGTGGGACTCGTGATCGCGACGGTGGGAGGGGTAAGGTCCGGCACGGACGCGCTACCGATCGGCGCCGACATGTCGGCTTGGATCTCGGCGCCGCTGAGCGGACGCGCGTAGATACGCACTTCGTCGATCTGGCCGCGGAAGTATTCGCCCCAGACGGCATTGCCGCCGATCCGCAGGGCCCCCGTCGAAACGGTGATCGGACCGGTGGTGGCCTTGCTCGCCACGAGCAGTCCATTGACGTAGAGCCGCAGGATGCTGCCGTCGTACGTGCTGGCCAGATGACTCCACGTATTCGCTGGCAGCGCCGAGGGACCCAGGGCGATCCGCTCGCCGGCCTGTGCGGTGCCGACGTTGATCTCGCCGCTCGGCATCCCCGGCGCGCTGGCGTAGAGCGAGTACACATAGTCGCCGGCCTGCTCCTTCTGCACGGCCGTCGACCAACCGCTTGCGACCACACTCGGGTTGACCCACGCCTCGATCGTTGCGGCCGTCGTCAGGTCGAGCGTCGCGGCGTCGGGAATCGTCACATACCCGCCAGTGAACGCGAGGGCGCCGCCGAACTTGCCGGAGGTCGTTCGCGTGACGGCGCTGCCGAAGGTTCCGGCGTTACCGTTGCCCGAGCCGTCCGCGACCGCGGTCCCGGACGTCTCGTCGAACGCGTAGGCGGCGACCAGCCCGGGAGCCTGGGGCGAAAGGGCAGTGCGCGGTTCCGCCATCGGGTCCGCGCCGACGCGATTCGGGCCCGCGACATCGGAGCACGCGAACACCGAGACGGCGCACGCGGCCAGCGCGACAACTGCGAGGCCCTTCCTTCTCTGCAACGACTGCATCTCCTGCTCCTTGACCTGCCAGCTCTGACAACGGTCGTCGAGGTAATCGACCGCAGTCGGCTACGGCGCGCCGAGAGGCGCGTCGAGGTCACGTCAGACGATGCATTCGCCTAAACACGTGAGTTGCGGTCGAAGTTCAGTTACGCGATGACGCGTGGTTCGCGCTTCGCACAGATGCGTAATGAAAGACCGATGCCAAACCGTGTTGATACATATGATTTTCGCCAGAAGTCCTGCATTGGTGATCGCCAGAGATCGTCGCACGTGACATTGCGTACGCGGGAGACGTGATCGCGCGCGCAATGCATCGCACGTCGCTGCGCATGTGTGCGCTGTGACACCATATGTGCACACAGTGATAGAACGGCACTTGGCGCGCCGTGCCGGTGCGGACGGCAGGCCGTGCCGAAATGGGCGGCGCGAGCGGCCCCGCTCGGCAACATCTGCCCGGTGCAGTGGAATGGGCGTCGTCCGCAAGCCTTCGATGGTGGCGCCCCGGAACGGCGGCCCTACGCATTCCGTCACTGTCGACGATGCACGACGGACGGCCTCTCTCCCTTCGCCCAAGGTGTCGCATGGCGACCCGATTCCCTGACCCCGCTCCAGCGTTCGTCCTCTCGGTCAAGGAGCTGCCGCGCTCCGAGCGACCACGCGAGCGACTGGTGGCGCTCGGCGCGGGCGCGCTCAGCTCGGCCGAGCTGCTCGCCCTGCTCGTCGGGGCGGGAACGACCGGTGGATCGGCGCTCCAGGTCGGGCAGGCGCTCCTCGCGGGCGCTGGCGGCTCACTGCGCAGGATGGCGATGCAGCCGGTCGCGGCGCTCACGGCCACGACGGGCGTCGGGATGGTGCGCGCGGTGACGGTGCACGCGGCGCTCGAGCTGGGGCGCCGCCTGTCGTGCGAGGAGCGGGACGACGGCGCGCCCGTTCGATCACCGCGCGATGTGGCGCGACTGTTCGCGCCGCGCCTCGAGGATCTGCCGGTCGAGGAATTTCACGTCGCCGTGCTGGACGCCCAGCACCGGCTGGAGCGCGACGTGACGATCACGCGCGGCATCCTCACGTCGTCGCTCGTGCATCCGCGCGAGGTCTTTCGCGAGGCGATCGCCGAACGCGCCGCGGCGCTCATTCTCGTGCACAACCACCCGAGTGGCGACCCGACCCCGAGCGCTGACGACCGGCTCGTCACCGAGCAGCTCGTGGCGGCTGGCAAGCTGCTCGACATCCCGGTGCACGATCACGTGATCATCGGCCGGGGACGCTACACGAGCTTCGCGGAGGCGGGGCTGCTGTAGCATCATTCACGGAGGGGTGCCTGGCACCGCGCCCGTCCCCCGATACCCGCCCTGTGGGTATCGCGAGCGCACCGCGCGGGAACGTCGATCGACGCCGCGGATTGAGTCAGGACGGGTACGAGACGCGACGCGAGCGCTCCCCGTTTGGTCGTGCCGGAGTTATACGTTAGGTGCGGGGGGTGGCGAGGGCCCATGACAGGTCACGCCACGGGGACGGGTACATCGGTTGGCGGAGGCACGACTGCGGTGACGGCGACGGCATTGCGCGAGATCATTCCCGGATGGTCCCTCGGCGAAGCGGCGAACAGCCGTCTCGACGAGGAGGTGCTCGCGCGCGCCTATCGGTTCAGCGAGGCGGCGCACCGCGGCCAGTTCCGGAACTCCGGCGAGCCGTACGTCACGCACTGCGTGGAAGTCGCCAAGATCCTCGCCGAGCTCCAGCTCGACACGACGACGGTGGCCAGTGGGCTGATTCACGACGTGGTCGAGGACACCAAGATCAGCGTCGCCCAGGTCGAGAAGGAGTTCGGCTCGGAGATCGCCGCGATTGTCGACGGCCTCACCAAGATCGCGAAGCTCCCGAACAGCGGCTCCAACCAGGATCGCCAGGTCGAGAGCTATCGCAAGCTGCTGCTCTCCATCGCCAAGGATGCGCGCGTCATCATCGTGAAGCTCGCGGACCGGCTGCACAACATGCGCACGCTGGAGTTCCTCCCGATCGAGAAGCAGCGCCGCATCGCGCAGGAGACGCGCGATCTGTACGCGCCGCTCGCGCATCGC
>DASSIC010000002.1:0-3671 GCA_035692325.1 Gemmatimonadaceae bacterium
CCGGACGCGAGCAGCGCCAGGGCGAAGACGGCGCTCGCCCCGACGCCGAGCAGCGGCGTCAGGAGCTTGTAGGCGTCCTGGATCTCGGCCACGTTCTGGTTGCCGGAGGTGTGGAAGCTCGCCGCCGCCACGATCAGGATCGCGGCGTTGATGAACAGGGCGAAGGAGAGCGCGATCGTCGAGTCCACGAAGGCATAACGCACCGCCTCGCGCTTGCCCGCCGCCGTCTCCTCGTACCGGCGCGTCTGCACGATGGACGAGTGCAGATAGAGGTTGTGCGGCATGACGGTGGCGCCGAGGATCCCGATCGCGATGTAGAGCTTCTCGCGGTCGGTGACGATGTCGGTCGTCGGGATGAACCCGCTCATGACCCCCGCCATGTCGGGACGCGCGAGGAACAGCTCGAAGCCGAAGCAGATGCCGACGGTGGCGACGAGCGTGATGACGAGCGCCTCGAGGATGCGCACGCCCTTGTTCTGGAGGTAGAGCAGGAGCAGGACGTCGAACCCGGTGATGGCGACGCCGATCGGCAGCGCGAGGCCGAACAGCAGGTTGAGCGCGATCGCCGATCCGATCACTTCGGCCAGGTCGCAGGCCGCGATGGCGATCTCGCACAGGATCCAGAGTGCCCACACCACCGGGGTGCTGAAGTGATCGCGGCACGCCTGTGCGAGGTCGCGGCCGGTCACGATGCCGAGCTTGGAGGCCAGCCCCTGGAGCAGGACCGCCATCAGGTTCGACATCAGGATCACGCTCAGCAGCGCGTAACCGAAGCGGGATCCGCCGGCGAGATCGGTGGCCCAGTTGCCGGGGTCCATGTAACCGACGGCCACGAGATAGCCCGGGCCGGCGAACGCCATGATCTTGCGCCACTTGCTCAGTCCTCCAACGGGGACCGACCGATAGACCTCCGCGAGGCTCGGAGCGACGCGTGCTCGCCGCCACCCCGTTTCGGGTGCGACGATCGGATCCGGCGTGCGGGAGGTTCGGGAACGGCGTGCGAACATGGACGAGCTCGGCGTTGCAGTCGTGCTATGGACGATCGACTAATATTTAGGGTCACCTAAACATATTTCAAGGTCCGCAGAAGGCAAGGTTGAATCCGGCGGCTCGACGCCGGCCCCCGATGGTGATTAGTTAGCGAGCATCCTTCCCTCTTCGGGAGTCTCACATGACCGCCGCCGCACCCTCCACGACGCCCACCGCGCTCGGCCAGGTCGCCCTCACCGTGCGCGACGTCGCACGCAGCACCGCCTTCTTCCGCGACAAGGTGGGCCTCCGCTTCCTCTTCGCCGCCGGTCCGACGCTCGCCTTCTTCGACATGGGCGGCGTCCGGCTGATGCTCAGCGCACCGGAAGGCGATTTCGCTCCCGGCTCGAGCACGGTGCTCTACATGAAGGTGGCGGACATCACCGCCTCGTACGACGCGATGCGCGAGCGCGGCGTGGATTTCATCGACGCGCCGCACCTGATCGCGGCGATGCCGGATCACGACCTGTGGATGACGTTCTTCAGGGATCCGGATGGACACACGCTCGCGCTGATGTGCGAGCGTCCCAAGGCCGCGGCTTAACGCGCCCCGGTGGCGTCGTCGTCGAACGACTCGCCGAGCGGCGGCTCGCCCACGTAGACGAGAAACTGGCGCAGCACGCGCTCGGTGAGTCCCCACACGGTGTAGTCGCCGTGGCGAAACACGCTCACACGTCGTTCCATGCCGCGCACGTGCACGATGCCGATGCCCCACGCATCGGTCGAGCGAAGGGCGGACAGCGGAACCCAGAACGCGACCGCCACCTCGTGGCTCGCCACGATCTCCACCTCGGCACGCACGAGCGCCACGTACGGGCGGATCACGATCGGCTGGAGCGTCGGCGAGCGGGGCATGAGGTCGTCGAGGAAGCCGAGCATCCGCCCATCCCGCGCGACGTCGACGCCCGTCTCCTCCCAGGTCTCGCGCACGGCCGTCACGGAGAGATCGGCGTCACCGGGTTCCATGCGACCACCTGGCAACGCGATGTGGCCGCTCCAGGGATCGTTCTCGGCGTCGGCGCGCTTGATCATCAGCACTTCCGGCTCGCCGTCGTCCCGCATGCGCATGGTGAGCAGGATCGCCGCGCGCCGCACGTCGCGCCCCACCTCGGCGGGGACGCCCGGTCGCTCGGCGAGCGACTGCAGCAGACGCACGACGGCTGGGTGCGCGGCCAGGCGGTCGAGCTCCGCGGACGTGAGGCCCATCTCAGCTTCGCGGCGCGAGCCGCTCCGTGAAGAATCGCACCGTCGCGTCGGTCGCTTCGCGCAGCTGCGGCGACGGCGTCGTCATGCCGTGCGCGACGTTGAAGGTGTGCGTGCCCCCGGCGACGCGCACCAGCGTCGCGCGCTGTTCGCTCGCCGCCAATAGCTGCTCCCCCTCGGCGAACGGAATCGTCTCGTCGGCGTCGCCATGCACGATCAGCCAGGGGCAGAGCAGCGTCGCGGCGGCGACGCGCAGGTTGAGGCGGCCGAGCGCGTGCTCACCGGTCTCCTCGAGCAGGGTGGTGCTCAGCTGGAACAGCTGCCCCGTGCGCGTGTTCGGCACATCGAGGTGACCACGCTCGCGCCATTCTGCCATCTGCGCCTCCGTCCAGCGCACGACCGACGCGATTGACGCCCAGGTCACGAGCGCACGCACCCGCGCGTCGCGCGCCGCGTGCAGCAGCGCGACCGCGCCGCCGCGCGAGTGACCGAACAACCCGAACTGCGGACCCGTCCAGCCGCGACGCTCACTCTCGGCCAGCACGAGCGACAGGTCCTGCAGCTCGCGCGTGTACGAGTTCTCGGCGAAGGCCTCGGGATCGGTGAAGGTCTCCATGTCCTCGCCGACACCGCTGCCGGAGAAGTTGAAGGTCAACGCCGTGAAACCGGCGGCGACGAGCTGGTCGGCGAGCCAGGGGAAGAACGCGAAGCGCGCGAAGCCCTTGAATCCGTGCACGAGCACGACACTGCCAAGCGCGTTCGGTGCGATGCGCACCTCACCGCGAATGACGCGGGCGCCGGTGCCCGGAATCTCGAACCGCTCGGCGCCGACTGTCGTCATCCGTCGATGTCTCCCCCCGCCTCCGCCCAGCCGCGAAAGCCGCCGGCGAGCGAGCACACCTTGGTGTAGCCCATCTGTCGCAGGGTGTCCGCGGCGAGCGCGCTTCGGCTGCCACCGCCGCAATACACCACCAGTGTCGTCTCGCGCGACAGGACACCCTCGACCTTGTTCTCAAGGTTCCCGCGCGAGATGTGCACGGCGCCGGGAATCCTGCCGAGGTTGACCTCCTGAAGGTCGCGCACGTCGAGGAAGGTCGCGCCCCCCGCGGCATGGGCGGCGAGCGCTTCCTCGGCGCTCATCTCGGGAATGCGGGTCTTCGCTTCGTTGACCAGATCGGTGCCGCTCTTCATCTATCTCGCGTAGTGAGGGAAGTAGTTGGAAGTTGCAGAGACGAGGCCCCGCTCAGTCGAGCAGGACGTGCAGCTCGCGACGGTCCGCATCGAGCTCGGCGCGTGCACCCAACGGCAGCGTCCATTGGTCGTCCACGTGGCCGAGCGGAATCCCGGCGATCGCGGGCACGCCGGCGAGGTCGACGGCTTCGCGCAGGATCCGATCGAGCGTGCACGAGTTCCCGTCGTCCTCCGGCGTACCTTCGGTG
>DASSIC010000003.1:0-4918 GCA_035692325.1 Gemmatimonadaceae bacterium
GACCTGAACACGAAGGTGGCGAGGGCCGAGTACACGCCGACCCTCTCGCTCAGCACGGGATGGGGCGGCAACTCGTATCAATACACGGATCCCGATTATCTCGTGAACCAGGCGCGCGCCGGCGCGCTCGGGAACCTGGCGGACTGCATGACGCAGGACTCCATCCGCACGCGCGTCGGGCTGGGGGCGTATGGCTGCAGCGGGCCGAGCTACCAGTTCACCGACGCCCAGGCGGCGGCGATCCGCGATCGCAACAACCAGTTCCCGTTCAGGTTCCAGCGCTCCCCGCTGGCGTTCTCGGCGCAGCTCAGCATCCCGATCTTCGACAAGTTCGCGCGCGAGGAGCGCGTCCAGCGCGCCGAGGTGGAGCGCGACGACGCGATGTACAACGTGCGGGCGAAGGATCTGGCGCTCACCGCCGATGTGACGCAGGCGTATCTCACGGTGACGACCGGGCTGCAGACGGTCGCGCTCCAGGAGCAGAACGCCATCAAGGCGAAGGAAGAGCTGGCCTACGCCGAGGAGCGGTACAAGGTCGGCCTCGCCACCTTCCTCGACGTCACGACGTCGCGGGGCACGTACGAGCAGGCGCTGATCGATCGCGTGAACGCGGTCTACGACTATCACAAGGCCTTCGCCGCGCTGGAAAACGCGGTCGGGCGTCCCCTTCGCTAACACTCCCCTCCGAGAGACTTTCGATATGAGCAAGCGCGTGAAGCTGTCCGTCTTCGGCGGGGTGATCCTCGTCCTGGCCGCGATCGGCGGGTTGACCGCCGCGAAGAGTGGCAAGAAGGCGGTGGAAGTTCGCACGGAAGCGGTCCAGGGGCGCGACCTCGTCGCCTCCGTGACGGCGAGCGGCCAGGTGCGGCCGCAGACCAAGGTCGATCTCAGCGCCGACATCACCGGCAAGATCGTCCGGCTGGCAGTGAAGGAAGGCCAGATGGTGAGCAAGGGGCAGTTCCTGCTGCAGATCGACGCGCAGCAGGCGGAGGCCAACGTGCAACGCATGCAGGCCTCGCTCGCGTCGAGCAAGGCGCAGCTGGCGCAGGCGCAAGCCAACCTGCTCCAGGCGCAGAAGAGCTACGAGCGCACGGCGCAGATCAAGAAGACCAACCCGACGCTGATCTCCGACGAGCAGATGGAGCAGCTGCGCACCGCGGTGGACGTGAACAAGGCGCTCTACGAGTCGGCGAGGCACTCGGTGGATCAGTCCAATGCGTCGCTGCGCGAGGCATCCAGCTCGCTCGGCAAGACGACGATCTACGCGCCGATGTCCGGTCGCGTGACGCGCCTCAACGTCGAGAACGGCGAGACGGCCATCCAGGGCACGCTGAACAAGGACGCGGCGACGTTGCTCACGATCGCCGACATGAGCGTGCTCGAGACCAAGGTCAAGGTCGACGAGACCGACGTCGCGCGCATCACGCTGGGCGACTCGGCCGTTATCCAGATCGACGCCTTCCCGGACACGACCTTCATCGGCCGCGTCACGAAGATCTCGAACAGCGCCGTGAAGAGCGCCACCACGCAGCAGAGCGCCGACCAGGCGGTGGACTACGAGGTGACCATCCAGCTGCTCAACACGCCGCCGGAAACCCGCCCCGACTTCTCGGCCACGGCCAAGATCATCACCGACACCCGCAAGAACGTCCTCTCCATCCCGATCATCGCGCTGACCGTGCGCGAGAACGAGGCGCTCACGAAGGGTGACACCGCGGTCGGTCTCGGCAAGCCCAAGCCCAAGAAGGAAGTGGGCAAGAAGGACGTCGAAGGCGTGTTCGTCGTCGGCAAGGACAACAAGGTCACCTTCCGCCCGGTTCGCGTCGGCATCGCCGGCGAGAAGCACTTCGAGGTGCTCAGCGGCCTCAAGTCGGGCGACAAGATCGTGGCGGGGACGTACCAGGCGATCCGCGAGCTCAAGGACGGCACCCTGATCCGGGAGACGAAGGCGGAGCCGAAGAAAGAGCAGGCGAAGTCGTGAGCCGCGAAACCATCGAAGCACCGCTCGGCGCGACGGCCGAGCGGCAGGCGGTCCTCGCGACGTCGGGTGAAGCGCCGGGCAAGGACTGGGTCATCGTTACGCGCGGCATCAAGCGCGAGTACGACATGGGCGGCGAGATCGTGCGCGCGCTGCGCGGCGTCGATCTGGCCATCCAGCGCAACGAGTACGTCGCCATCATGGGCCCGTCGGGCTCCGGCAAGTCCACGCTCATGAACGTCATCGGATGCCTGGACACGCCGAGCGAGGGCGAGTACTGGCTGAACGGGACGCGCGTGTCGTCGATGTCGGACGACGCGCTCGCCCGCGTGCGCAACAAGGAGATCGGGTTCGTCTTCCAGACCTTCAACCTCCTGCCCCGCGCCACCGCGCTGCACAACGTCGAGCTGCCGCTGGTGTATGCCGGCGTCTCGGCGGTGGAGCGAAAGAAGCGCGCCCGCGAGGCACTCTCGCGCGTTCAGCTCGACGGACGCATGGAGCACCGCCCCAACGAGCTCTCGGGCGGGCAGCGGCAGCGCGTCGCGATCGCGCGGGCGCTGGTGAACAACCCGTCCATCCTCCTCGCCGACGAGCCGACGGGCAACCTCGACTCGACGACGTCGGAAGAGATCATGCGCGTGTTCGAGTCGCTGGCCGATCAGGGCCAGACGGTGATCATGGTGACCCACGAGCCGGACATCGCCCAGCATGCGCGCCGCGTCGTGGTGCTGCGCGACGGCCTCATCGCGAGCGACGACAGGCGGTCGGCGTTCGTGGAGAAGCTCGGGTTGGCATAAGTGCCCTTCTTCGAAGCGATCAGGCTCGCCCTCCAGCAGATCTGGGTGCAGAAGCTCAAGAGCTTCTTCACCCTGCTCGGCGTGATGATCGGCGTCACCTTCCTGATCGCCGTCGTGTCGATCGTCGGCGGGATGAGCCGCTACATGACGGAGCAGCTCGTCGGCAAGATCATGGCGGTGAACTCCTTCGAGCTGCGCCACCGGCCGAACATCAACATCGGCGATCACGACGACAACTACTGGCGGGAGCTGCGCCGGCGGCCCCGCATCAAGGAGTCGGACATCGAGCCGGTGACGTCCGCCCTGCCGAACGGCGTCCTCTGGGCGGCCGTCGGCTACGACAATCTCGCCGCGTCGTCGCGGTACGTCGCGAAACCCAAGGGCGTGACGGCGTTCACGGTCACCGACGACTACTTCACGATCAAGCGGATGGCGCCCGTCAACGGCCGCCTCTTCAGCCCGCAGGAGTTCGAGCGCGGGATGCCCGTGATCGTGATCGGCCAGGACGTCGCCAACTACTTCTTCCCCGCGCTCGATCCGGTCGGACGCGAGCTGACGATCCGCGGCATCCCGTACCAGGTCGTCGGCGTGATGGAGAAGCAGGGGAGCGCCTTCGGGATCTCGTTCGACAAGTTCATCGTCGCGCCGCACAAGTCGCCGATCAACCGCTTCGTCAACGCACACGGCGTGATCGACGCGATCATGATCCAGACGCCGAGCCGTGAAGGGATGCTCTCGACGATGGAGACGGTGCGGCAGGTCATGCGCGCGCGTCACGGCCTGCGCCCGAGCCAGAAGGACGACTTCGAGCTCGAGACCTCCGACTCGGCGCTCGAGTTCTGGAACAAGATCAAGAGCTACCTCGTGATCGCCGGCGTGGCCCTCCCCGCCATCGGTCTCGTGGTGGGCGCCATCGTGATCATGAACATCATGCTCGTGGCGGTGGCGGAGCGGACGCGCGAGATCGGCATCCGGAAGTCGCTCGGTGCGCGCCGCCGCGACATCATGAGTCAATTCCTCGTCGAGAGCGCAACCCTCAGCACCGTGGGTGCGGCCTTCGGCGTCGCGACCGGCTTTGCTTTCGCCAAGCTCATCGCTGCCGTCACTCCGCTGCCCGCGGCCGTCGAGCTCTGGTCGGTGTTCGTGGGCGTCGGCATCGGCGCCGGGGTCGGCATCGTCGCCGGCGCCTACCCGGCGAGCCGCGCGTCGCGCCTCGATCCCATCACCGCCCTGCGCGCAGAGTAGCGATGTCCGTCGTCCAGCAGCGCATCTTCGGGATGAAGGAGGGGGTGACGATCGCCCTCGACTCGATTCGCGCCAACAAGGTGCGGGCCGGCCTCACGATCCTCGGCATCGCCGTCGGCGTGTTCGTCGTCGTGGTCATCTCGGCGGCGATCCACGGCATCAATGCCAGCGTCGCGAAGGACTTCGAGAGCACCGGCCCCACGACCTTCTTCGTCTCGCGCTTCCCCATCACCTTCGAGGCGTGCGACGGCACCGAGGACACCTGCAAGTGGTTCCGCAATCCACGCCTCACCCTGGGTGACGTGGAGGCGCTCGAGCAGCTGGGCACCGTGCGCACGGCGGGCGGGCGGCTCGACACGTCGCGCCCGGGCTCGTACAAGGACAAGCGCGTCGCCAGCGTGCAGGTCAGCGGCTTCACCGGCAACTGGCAGCAGATCGACGGCGGCGGCGACATCTATCCCGGGCGCAACTTCACCGCCTCCGAGGCGACCGCGGGCGATCGGGTGGTGATCGTGAACGAGGAGCTGGCGACGCAGCTGTTCGGCGAATCCGATCCGATGGACAAATCCATCGATCTCGGCGGCGTGCCGTTCAAGGTGCTCGGCGTCTATCACTACCAGGCCAGCTTCCTGGCCGGGGGCAACAAGCCGCGCGCCATCATTCCGATCGAGGCGGCACGCAAGCACCTCAAGGCCGACTTCGCCGACATCGGGCTCGCGATCATCCCCGCGGCGAACGCCACGCGCGCCGAGGCGATCGACGACGTCATCGCCGCGATGCGGGCACGCCACGGGCTGCGGCCGGCGGTGGAGAACGATTTCGCCATCATCACCCAGGACCAGCTGTTCGACGTCTACAACAAGATCTTCGGCGCGTTCTTCCTCGTCATGGTCGTCCT
>DASSIC010000004.1:0-6790 GCA_035692325.1 Gemmatimonadaceae bacterium
CCGGCTCACGATCTCGCCGTCGACGAACGAGACGACGTCGAACGCGGGCCCGTACAAGGAGAAGACCAACAGCGCGGTGGTCGCGCTCACGTCGGTGCTGTCGCCGCGGTTCTCCAACGAGCTGCGCGCCCAGCTGGCCAACGATCGCAAGCCGCGTCCGTCGAATCCGTCCGTGACGGGTGGCCCCATCCCGCAGATCCGCGTCGGCGGCATCGTGGCCAATCCGGGTGACGGCGGCTCCAACGTCACGACGGCCGTGTTCTTCGGCTCGGACCCCGTGCTCCATGCCAACAACCTGGAGCAGGACACCTACGAGCTGATCGACAACCTCCGCTACACGCGCGAGAACCACACGATCAAGGTCGGCACGGATCTCAACAAGATCCACGTCTTCAACGATTTCTTCTTCAACGGGCTCGGCTCGTTCAGCTTCAACAACCTGACCGACTTCGCCAATCGCGCGCCGGCCAGCTTCACGCGCGCGCTGCCGTATACGCCGACCTCGGGGAATCCGGTGGCGCTGTTCGACGTGTACGAAGCCGCCCTCTACGCGCAGGACGAGTGGCAGGTGACGCCGAAGCTGTTCGTCACGTACGGTCTGCGGTACGACGTCAGCAGCTTCCCCGACACGCCCACGCCGAATCCGCTCCTCGCCTCGGGTGTCCTCGGCATCCGCAACGATGTCCAGCCGTCGGACCACAACAACGTGGCGCCGCGCGTCGGCTTCACCTACGACCCGGCGGCCAACGGCCGTCAGGTGATCCGCGGCGGCACCGGCATCTTCTATGGTCGGGCGCCGTACGTGCTCTACGGCAACACGCTGTCGAACACCGGGCTTACCCAGCTCGACCTGAACTGCCAGGGCGCGGCGGCGCCGCAGCCCAACCTCGCGGCGTACGGCGCCGACCCGAGCTCGATCCCCACGACGTGCGTCGGTGGTGGCGCGGCGGCGGCATCGAAGGCGTCGCCGGTGGTGTTCTCCAATGACTTCCAGCAGACGCAGGCCTGGAAGACCAACCTCGCGTACGACCGCCTGATCGCCGAGGGCTGGCGTCTCACGCTCGAGGGGATCTACACGCGCACGACGAACGACTACGTCGTGCAGGACGTGAATCTCAACGCCACGCCGCAGTTCACGATCGAGGGCGGCATCCCGGTCTTCCAGACGGCGGCCTCGATCCCGACGACCGGCACGAACGCGGGGCGGACGAACATCGCGTTCAGCCGCCGCGACGTGAACTTCAACAACGTCTTCGTGCAGTCGTCCAACGGCGAGGCCAAGTCGGCGCAGGGGATCGTGCAGGTCCAGGGCGCCACGCGCTGGGCGACGCTGCTCGCCAGCTACACCTACGACCACACGCGTGACTTCAACTCGTCGTCGTGCTGCATCGCGGGCGGCGACCTGTTCAACAGCGGCCGCACGGCAGGCAACCCGAACGACTTCGCGAGCCAGTACGCACGCGCCAACTACGCGCGCACGCACAGCGTCGTCATCTCGCCAAGCGTCACGCTGCCGTATGGCGTGCAGCTGAGCGGCATCTATCGCGGCTTTTCGGGGCTTCCGTGGACGCCGATCTACGGCACCGACGTCAACGGCGACGGCGTGGCGAACGACCGACTCTACGTGCCCACGGCCGCCGAGGTCACCGGACCGGGCTCGGCGTACGTGTTCTTCCATGCGCCGGCACAGGGGCTCGACAGCGCGGTGCAGCGCACGCAGTTCGCGCAGGGGATCCAGAACAACGCCTGCCTGAGCGAGCACCAGGGGCAGGTCATCGCGCGCAATGCCTGTCAGAATCCATGGCAGAACGTGCTCGATGCGCGCGTGGCAAAGAAGTTCGAGACGACGCGGGGACAGGCGCTGGAGCTGTCGGTGGACTTCTTCAACCTGCTGAACGGCCTCAAGTCCGAGTGGGGCCAGCGCAACGAAGTGCAGGCGGCCAACACGGGCGCGCTCACCACGCGCGGCTTCAACGGCACGCGGTACATCTACCAGTACAACACGAACTTCGCCAAGACCGAGCCGTCCGCATTCGGGCTGAGTCAGCAGTTCCAGGTGCAACTGGGGGCGAGGTACGCGTTCTAGAGGTGAACGGTGAACCGTGAACCGTGAACCGTAAGAACGTGAAGGGCACACCGGACTCAGTCTGGTGTGCCCTTTTGCCGTTACGGATCACCGTTCACGGTTCACCGTTCACCGCCTGAGGCCGGAGGCCTCAGGCGATCAGCGCCAGTCTCGGCCGGTTGACCGTGGTCGCCGGGACGGCGGTGCGCATGACTTCCGCGAACGCGTCGTACAGAACCGGGTCGAACTGCTTCCCGACGTCCTGGCGCATGATCTCCATCGCCTCGTCGTGCGTGAAGGCGCACTTGTAGCTGCGGACGGAGGTGAGGGCGTCGTACACATCGGCGACGCAGAGCACGCGCGCGGTGAGGGGGATCTCCTCGCCGGCCAGGCCGTGCGGATACCCGCGGCCGTCCCAGCGCTCATGGTGGCTCTCCACGATGGGCCGTACGTCCCACGGAAACTCGATGTCGGCGAGAAGCTCGACGCCGGCCGACGGGTGGCCGCGCATCATCGCCCACTCCTCGTCGCTCAGCTTGCCCGGCTTGTTGAGCACCTCGGCCGGGATCATCAGCTTGCCCACGTCGTGCAGCAGGGCGCCGATGCGGAACCAGAAGAGCGAGGTGTCGTCGCCCGCATGTACCGTCGTCCAGAGCGCGCAGGCGAGGTCGGCGACGCGCACGCAGTGGCCCTGCGTGTAGATGTCCTTCGATTCGATCGACTCGCCCCACTTCCGCACGACGTCGAGGAACTCGTTCTCGAGCTTCGCCGTGCGGCGGTCCACGTCGGCGAGCTCGCGCCGGGCGCGAAGCTGGGCGAACAGGCGATGGGCGTGATTGAGGCGCAGCAGTGTCTGCCGGTTGCGCCCCTGCGCGCGATACAGCTCGGACAGCTCGCGGGCAATTTCGCCCTGCAGGATCATGTCCTGACGAGCGATCCCGATCTGTTCGGCGTGCAGGAAGTGACGCTCGGCGGCGACGGCGTCGCCGCCGGCGCGGGCGACGATGCCGTAGACGTATTCGGCTTCGCCGGCTTCGCTGGCGTCGCCGATCTGCTCGAGGATGCCGCGCGTGCGGTCGCACGCCGCGCGCGCGCCTGCGAGGTCGCCCTGCCTAATGCGGAGTTTCGCAATGTGAAGCTCGATGGTGATAAGGATGCTGCGGTCGCCGATCACGGTGGCCAGCTCGTGCGCCTCGCGGAGGTGACGATTGGCTACGTCCAGATGCCCTGATTGCGTGTCGAGCTGGCCGAGGTTGCACAGGGCCGCGATGGCCTGATCGGCGCGGCCCGCGCTGCGGGCATGCGCCAGCGACGACTCGTAGTACTGTCGTGCCTCGCGTTCCTCCCCGCGGACGTTCGCGATGATGCCGAGGTTCGACGACGTCATCGCGGCAAGCCGTTCCTCTCCCGAGCGGTGCGCGCTTTCCCGGGCGAGCAGGTACAGTCGCTCCGCCTCGTCCATGTTGCCCTGCTTCCACTCGACGATGGCGAGGATGTTGATCGCGTGGCCGCGCGCTGCTTCATTCCGGGCCTGATCGGCCACAGCCAGCGCGGCGGTGGCGCAATCGACCGTTGCGACGTAGTTCGCGTCGTGCAGGTAGGTGCGGGCGACGAGCCGCAGCAGCTGCGCGGCTTCCGACGCCGTCGACGCGGTGCCATGCGACAGCGCCTGCTCGTACAGGCGCCGCGCATCGTCGCGCTGACCATGATGCTCCAGCGCCTGTCCGCACTCGATGACGGAAGACAGCCCTCCCGCCTCCATGCGTGCGATGGAGGGCACGAACGCGGTCGATCCCGTCCGTGCCCACGCGCGCGCGGTCATCGTGTCTCCTCCCCGGTGCCCAACGTCTACGCTACTCGTCTGCGAGCCCGCAGATCACCACGTACCCGGAGAAATGCTTGATCGGCGCGGTGAAGGTCCCCGTCAGCAGGCTGCCGACGCCGCTCACGACCTCGGAGACGAGCGCCGTCGTTTGCCCGAGCAGGCTCGGGTCCGAGTAGTAGCCCAGCTTGAGCTGGAGCACCGTCAGCAGCGAGACGTTGGTGCCTCTGAGCGATTGCGTGAACGCGAGCGGCTTGGCGAAGGTGATGCCGTGCGGATCGAAGTCGTAGGCGACGAGCGACCCTGCCCGCGCCGTCATCGTGATCTGCGTGTCCTTCGTGAGCGCGCCCACCGGCACGACGACGGTCACGCCAGCTTGGGGAATGCTGAGGGTGCCGCCCCAGTAGCCGATCGTGCGGCTCACCGTGATGGGAGCGGCGAGTGGCGTCGTGCGCAGCAGGCCGTTCGTCTTGGTGAGCTTGAGCGTATTGGTGACGGTGCCGACGAGGCCACCGAGGAGATCGTGCGAGGCGGTGGGGGCCGCGAGCGTGGCGGGCGCCGACGCGCGCTCGGTGTTGCAGGCGGCGGAGACGCCGATGAGCAGCGCAACGGCCAGCAGGCCGGCGCGGCGGATGCGGTTCGACATGGGGACTCCGAGGGGGAGGGAGGCGGGTCCTCCAAGGCAGCCTCGGTGCCATGGCTCACACTTTCCGGAACCTCGTCACTCTGTCCGGCGGCGAGCGCAGCCTCCGCGCTTCACGTCAAACTGTCGGCCGAAGAGCGGTCAGGTCGACCTCCTCACTTCCCTGCCGACCACACCGATGACGATGCAATACGCAACGAACTCATGCGTATTGCCTGATCTCTCGGCGCGATGCCTGGCGCTGTCGCGATGATGAGCCGTGAGAGCGGCGCGTCGGTTGGTACGCGCCGCCCTCACTGTCCAGCTTCTGACTTACGGCTTGCCCTTCAGCGTCGTGTCCTTGACGCTCTTGCCGGTCTCGGTGAGCTCGCCATGGATCTCGCTCTTGGCGCGGTTCTTCTCGGCCTTGGCATCGCTCGCCGCCTTCTTGGACGTCTTGCTGATGTTGCGCGCGACCTTGTTGAGCCCGCCCGGCTGATGGCTCTGCGACCCCTTGATGCCGGTCGTGCGCTTGAGCTGCGCCTTCGTGTCGTTGCCCGCGTCGGTGAGCGTATTGTGCGTCTTGCTCGCGTCGCGCTTCACTTCCGCCTTCGTGTCGCGGCCCGCCTTCTTGACGGTCTTGCTGACGTCGTGCGCGACCTTGTTGAGGCCGCCGGGCTTGTGCGCGTCCTGCGCGCGAGCGCTCGTCGAGAGCGCAAAGACCGACAGGGCCGCCGCAACGACCGCAAATCGAACGTGCTTGATCATGTGATGTCCTCCGAGAGGTGAATGCCTCCCGATAATGCAAAACCGCGGCCCGATTACCTGTCAGTCCGATGACCGTTCAGTCCACGGCGCGCTGATACTGCACCGGCCAGGTCACGCTCGCGCCCAGCGCCTTCGCCGCGTGCAGCGGCCAGTAGGGATCGCGCAGGAGCTGCCGCGCGAGGAACACCATGTCGGCCTTTCCCGAGCGGACGATGTCCTCGGCCTGCGCCGCGTCGGTGATGAGACCGACGGCCGCGGTGGCGATGGGCGTGTCGCGGCGGATGCGTTCCGCCAGCTCCACCTGATAGCCGGGGCCGACGGGAATCTTCACCCCCGGCACGATGCCCCCCGACGAACAGTCGATGAGATCCACACCGCGTGCCGCGAGCTCGCGCGCCAACTGGATCGACTGCTCGACGTCCCACCCCCCTGGAACCCAGTCGGTACCGGAGAAGCGCGCCAGCAGCGGGAGCGACTCGGGCCACACGCTGCGCACCGCATCCGTCACCTCGACGAACAGCCGGATGCGATTCTCGAAGCTGCCGCCGTATTCGTCGGTGCGGTGGTTGCTCAGTGGTGACAGGAACTCGTGCAGCAGGTATCCGTGCGCGCCGTGCAGTTCGATCACCTGGAAGCCCGCCGCGAGCGCGCGCCGCGCCGCATCGCGAAAGGCCGCAGCCACGCGCGCGATTCCATCGCGGTCCAGCGCTTCCGGGACGGGAGAGCGGTCGCTGAACGCGAGGGCGCTCGGCGCATGGATCGGCCGCCAGCCACCCTCGTCGGGCGAGAGCGGCTTGCCACCGCGCCACGGCGCGTCGGTGCTCGCCTTCCGACCGGCGTGCGAGAGCTGCATCCCCGGCACTGCACCTTGCGCCGTGATGAACCGCGCGATGCGCGAGAGCATTTCGACGTGCTCGTCGAGATAGATGCCGAGGTCGAAGGGCGAGATCCGGCCGTCGGCGGTCACGCCGGTCGCCTCGGCGATGACGAGTCCCGCTCCGCCCACGGCGCGACTGCCGAGATGCACGAGATGCCAGTCATCGGCAAAGCCGTCGATGCTGGAGTATTCGCACATCGGGCTGACGCCGATGCGATTCCGCATGGTGACGCCGCGCAGCGTCAGTGGCTCGTAAAGCGAGATCGACATCGATGGATCCGTCCTCGTGCGACGTGAAAGTGAAGTGAACCATGTCATGCGGCCGACAGTTCCGCGTGTGACGTCGAGTGCAACGCTCGTGCGTGGAATGATCACGCGGTGCAGATCTTGCCGCCAACGCGAGCGCACCTCACCAGGAGAACCATCCGTGGTCGCACCTCCGTCGTTTCATCGTTCCACCGTTACGCTCACGCTGGCGCTCGCGCTCATCGCTGCCTGCAGCAAGGGCGATCGCGCCGCCGCCGGCGCCGCCGACTCGGCGACGACCGCCGCGGCGACGGCATCCGCCTGTCCGGGAGACAACGCAGGGCTCACGCTATCGGCCGGCTTCTGCGCGACCGTGTTCGCCGACAGCGT
>DASSIC010000005.1:0-4356 GCA_035692325.1 Gemmatimonadaceae bacterium
CAAGGCGTTGGGCACCGGACAGCGGAACGAAGAGACCGTCGCCGCCGAGATCGAGCATCCCGGCGACGAGAAGAAGCGGTGAGCGGACAGACTCCCGGGAAGTTCAAGTTCGCGCCGATCCTCACGGCGACCGTCTTCACCATCCTCCTCCTCTGGCTCACGGGCCAGGTGATGGAGGTGTTCATCCTGCTGTTCCTCGGGATCCTGTTCTCGCTGGGCCTGGGGGCGCTCGCCGGCGTGCTCCATCGACGCGCGCGGCTGCCGGAACGGTTGGCCTTCGTCAGCGCCCTCGTGATCACCTTCGGGGGGATCGCGCTGCTGTTCTGGGTGCTCGTGCCGCCGCTCATCGCCCAGACGCAGGAGCTGATCAAGGTGCTGCCGGCGTACATCGGCGGGTGGGAGGCGTCGATCGATCGTCTCGCGGCAAACGTGCCCGCCCTCCGCTCCGTCTATACGCCAGGTGAGCACCGGATCCTGCTGGCGGTCTACAACCAGGTGGCGGGACAGTTCGGCAACGTCGTGCCGAAGGTGATGTCGTTCGTGGAGGTGCTGGTCAGCCTGTTCTCCGTGGTCGTGATGGGGTTGTACCTCGCGCTTCATCCGGCGCTCTACCGCGAATTCTTCATCGCGCTGTTCCCGCCCATCCATCGCGACCTCGTCCGCGACGTGCTAGGCAACGCGGCCAGCCAGCTGCGCGCGTATCTCGTGGGGCTGCTGATGACGATGGCCTTCCTGGGGACGCTGACCGCGATCGGCCTCTATCTGCTGGGCGTGCCCTACTACGTCACCTTCGGCGTGTTCACCGGCCTGGCGACGATCGTGCCCTTCTTCGGCACCCTGCTCGCCACGACCCTGCCCGCGCTCTTCGTGCTCACGGGTCCGAATGGCGGCAATGCGGCGCTCTGGGTGATCGGGCTCGGCATCGTCGTCCACCTGATCGAGGGAAACCTCGTGTCACCATACATCACGCAGCGCCAGGTCGACCTGCCACCGGTGTTGACCATCGTGTTCGTGCTCATCATCGGCAGGCTGCTCGGGCCGCTCGGACTGCTCGTCGCCGTGCCGGCGCTGGTCATCGTGATGGTCGTGGTGAAGCGCATCCTCCTCACCCGGATCTACGAGGGTCAGGGGTTCCGGCGCACGACGCGGGAGCGTCCCCTCCTGCTGCGCGTGCCCGCGTCCGAAACGGGGGTGCTCGTTCCCCGGGGCTTCGTGGACGTGATCTCGGTGATCGAGCGCCGCGCCATCGCCGCACCGGTGTAAATTGCGCGGCGACCGCTGCTCCACCGTTCCATCGCCCGCCCCGACCGACGCATGCCGAGCGCGCCGCGCTATCTGATTCTCGCCGACGAGAACTTCGGCCCCGAGACCTCCAAGACCGCCAACGCCTGCATCCGGTACACCCCCGACCACGTGGTCGGGGTGATCGACCGCACGCAGGCGGGGCGCACCGCCCAGCAGGTGCTCGGCTTCGGCGGCGCGATTCCGGTCGTCGCCACGCTAGACGAAGGGCTGGCCTTGCAGCCCAACGCGCTGCTGATCGGGATCGCGCCGGCCGGCGGCCAGCTCCCCGCCGAGTGGATCAGGCTCATCGCGCGCGCGATCGAGCACCGGCTCGAGATCTGGAGCGGGCTGCACAGCTTCATCAGCGACATTCCCGAGCTGGCGGCGCTGGCGAAGCGGCACGGCGTGACGATCCGCGATCTGCGCCGCCCGCCGTCGAAGCTCGACGTCGCGAACGGCCGCGTGCGCGACGTGAGCGCGACGGTCGTGCTGACGGTGGGCACCGACTGCAACATCGGCAAGATGACCACGCAGCTCCAGCTGCTCGGCAGCCTGCGCGCGCGCGGCATCCGCACCAGCTTCGCCGCCACGGGGCAGACGGGGATCCTCATCGAGGGACGCGGCATCGGCGTGGATGCGGTCGTCGCCGACTTCATCGCCGGCGCGGCCGAATCGCTCGTGCTGGAGTGCGCGCGGGATTCGGATCTCGTGCTCGTGGAAGGGCAGGGATCGATCATCCATCCCAGCTACTCGGGCGTGACGTACGGACTGCTGCACGGCTCCCTGCCGCACGCGCAGATCATGTGCGCGCAGCCGACGCGCACGGCGATCAACCGCTGCGAGTGGGTGAAGATTCCGCCGCTGGTGGACTTCATCCGCATGTCGGAGTCGGCGGCGGCGCCGCTGCGGCCCGCGCCGGTGATCGGCGTCGCGCTCAACACGTACGATCTGGACGACGAGGCCGCCTGTCGCGCCGTCGAGGCGGTGCAGCGCGAGACCGGGCTGCCGACGACCGATCCGGTGCGGTTCGATCCGGCGCCGGTGGTGGAGGCGATCGCGCGCTTTCACGAGTCGCGTCTGCGCTGATCGCGGCGCGCGCCATCGGGGACACTTTCGTCCGCACTGCCGCGCGGGGGTGACACGCCGGCGCCGCCGCGCGGCGATCGTGGCGCGTGTCGCACGCGCTCGAGGTGATCGATCTCTGGAAGAGCTACGTGATCGGCGTTCGCGGGTGCTCGGTCCGCGTGTCGGTGCTGCGCGGCGTTTCCTTCCACGTGGGGCAGGGCGAGCGGCTCGGCATCGTGGGCGCGCCGGGCGCTGGCAAGACCACGCTGCTGCACTGCATTCAGGGGATGAGACGCCCCGATGCGGGCGTGGTGCTGCGCGAAGGCGCATCGACCCCACTCGCCGTGCTGGACGAGACGACGCTGGCGCGGGCCATCGATCCGGTGGCGTGCGAGGGTGGGGCGCTGATCGTCGTTCGCGAGCCAGCGCTGCTGGCGGGGCGAGTG
Source organism: Gemmatimonadaceae bacterium (assembly GCA_035692325.1). Taxonomy (GTDB): domain Bacteria; phylum Gemmatimonadota; class Gemmatimonadetes; order Gemmatimonadales; family Gemmatimonadaceae; genus AG11. Next base: position 2,796 of record DASSIC010000005.1, read on the forward strand.
GACCGCCTGCTGGTGTTGCAGGATGGGCGCATCGCGCCCCTGGATACGCCGCAGGCGGCACGGCACGGCGCGCAGCGCGTGGCCGAGCACAGAGGGTGACCGCGGCACCGTCCGTTGACCGTCCGCCCACTCGGCGCCTAGCTTGCCGCGATGTCCCTCGTGCTCTTCCAGAAGAAGAAGACGGCCAAGCAGCTGGAGATGACCCGCCCGCGGAGCGCCGCGGAGTGGCGGGAGAACGGCGTCGACTATGCTCTCGACAAGGGCATCGACATCGCGGGCGTGCTGCTCTCCATCCTGGCGGCGTGGCTGCTCATTCGCCTCATCGCGCGGCGGATCGAGAAGTGGGGCGACGACCGTGGCGACGGCCTCCACAGCGCGCGAGAGCAGCGCGCCAAGACCGCGGCGAAGCTGGTGCGCAGCCTCGGCCACGCGATCCTGACGGTCGTCGGCATCCTGATGGTGCTCCAGCAGCTCGACTTCAACATCTCACCGCTGCTGGCGAGCGCGGGTGTCGTCGGGCTCGCGGTGTCGTTCGGATCGCAGAGCCTCGTGCGCGACTACGTCACCGGCTTCTTTCTCCAGCTCGAGCACCAGTTCGCGCTGGGCGACGTGATCCGCATCGGCTCAGTGGAAGGGACGGTGGAGAACATCACGCTGCGGCTCGTCTACCTGCGGGACGGAACGGGTGCGCTGCACATCATCCCGAATGGCACGATCACGCAGGTCACCAACCTCACACGGTCGTGGGGGCGGGTGGCGGTGGATTCCGAGGTGGGGTGGCGCGACGCGGATCGCGCGCTCGGCGCGGTGCAGAAGGCAGCCGAGTCGCTTGGCGCTGATCCGGCCTGGGCCGACGCGCTGCTCGATCCCCCGCGGGTGACGGGACTGGAGAAGCTTGGTCCAGGTACCGTCACGCTGCGAACCGTCGCCCGGGTCGATCCATACCGACGCGACGACGTCGCGCGCGACCTGCGACGCCGGATCAAGGAAGCACTCGATGCGGCGGGGGTGGTGCCGCTCGTTCCGCCGACCACTTTCCCCACCGCCTAGCTTTCGGGTCACACCGCCGCGCACCTCGCGCGGCGATCGTTCACCTTCGCGTACCCATGGCCGACTTCCGCCTGTACAACACGCTCACGAGACAGGTCGAGCCATTCGCGCCCGCCGATGGAAAGACGGTGCGCATGTACACGTGCGGTCCCACCGTCTACAACCCGGCGCATCTCGGGAACTTCCGCACCTTCCTCTTCGAGGATCTGATGCGGCGCGTGCTCGCGCTCCGCGGCTGGACGGTGCGTCAGGTGATGAACCTGACCGACGTGGACGACAAGATCATCAAGCGCGCGCACGAGCAGGGCAAGACGATCATCGAGGTAACGGAGCCGGTGATCGAGATCTTCCATCGCGATCGCGAGTTCCTGCGCATCCAGAGGGCCGAGGAGTATCCGAAGGCGACGGCATTCATCCCGGAGATGATCGCGCTCGTGGAGACGCTCGTGCAGCGCGGCGTGGCGTATCAGGCCGAGGACGGCTCGGTGTATTTCGCGATCGCGAAGTTTCC
>DASSIC010000006.1:0-6297 GCA_035692325.1 Gemmatimonadaceae bacterium
TCCACGTCGCGCGGATGCACGCTGTCCTCGCGGATGCGCCATGGCAGGTCGTTGTGCCCGTCGAACACCGGCGCGGTGCGCAGCACGCGAAGGGCACGCGCCATGTCCCGCGGCGTGGCGTCGCTGACCGGTGCGGCGGACGCGGTGGCCTGGGCGCCGAGCGGGGAGACGCCGGTGAGCAGTGCGAGGGCGAGGATGAAGAGCGCGCGCATGGACGTTGGCTGTACGTGAATGGCCGAACGCCTCATGCGTCGCGGCTACGAATCAGTATACGCCGCTGCCCACGAACAGGAAGCTCGCCAGCACGAGCTGCAAGCGGACGGGAATCGTGACGTCACGCGTCGTCCAGCAGCATGCGCCGGTAGTGGCGATACCAGTCGCTCTGAAGCCGCTCCTCTGGATCGACCGTCCGCTTGGCGCGCAGCACGCCGGGCAAGGTTGGATGGCAGGCCAGTACCTGTTCGCGCGTCGCGTGCCGGTGGTAGGTGAGGTAGTAGCTGCCCCCCCGCCGGATCGCCATGTCGATCAGCCGGCGAAAATGCTCGCCCGACCGCGCGATTGCCCGCGGGGTGTGGTCGACGTGCAGGTTGAAGATCGTGCACGCCCACGGCTCGCGCGCCCAGGCCAGCGCGCTTTCGTCGTCGCGCTCGATGAGGCGCACGGTGCCGTACACGAGGTTCACCTGCTCGCTCCGGAAATCCTCGCGCACCTCCTCCATGAAGTCGGGGAGACGATGCCTCGGCACGTAGAGCTCCGTGATCATCTCGCTGCCCGGGTGCGCGGCGTTCATCGCCCGGTCGAGCGCGGGATGATAGTCGTCGAGATAGTCGGCGAGCTGGTGGAGATCGGAGTGGTACAGCTGGCCCGACGTCGCCAGGTAGTGCCGCGTGTACGCCGCGAACGCGTCGGACTTGCGCGTGTGCGCCAGGTGGAGCAGCCGCTGCCAGTCGTCGGCGGCGAGGGCGCGCTGCACCGGCGGGATCGGCGTCGCCGAGTCGACGGGCTCGTAGGTCGAGAACACGCCGCGATGCAGGAAATCCCGCGACGCCGGGTCGATCGCGAACTGGAAGTCGCCGTAGAGGAATCCCGCCGCGATGCGTTGCGCGAACGACTCCATCAGCGAATCCACCGTGATCACGTCGACGACGCGCCGCAGCGTGCGCCGCGGCACGAGTCGGAGCGTCACCGACGTCACGACGCCGAACATCCCGTATCCCCCGACGACGAGCCGGAACAGCTCGGGATGTTGGGTGCGGCTGACCTGGCGCGCCTCACCATCCGCATCGAGCAGGATCAACGCTTCGACGTCGGCGACGAAGGGGCGCATGGCGAGGCCGCGCCCATGCACGTTCGCCGCCACCGCGCCGCCGATGCTCAACCGATCGGCGCCGGTCTGCTTCTGCGCGATCGTCCATGGTTGCTCGCTGCGCGGCTGCAGACGCCGCAGCTCCGAGATCAGCGCCGGCCACTGGATGCCGGCCTGCACCTGCACTCGTCCGCGCACCGGATCGAAGCCCAGTATGCGGTCGAGCCCGCGCACGTCGAGCATCACCGCGCCGGTGGCGAACTGCTGCGCGCCCATCGCGTGCCGCCCCCCGGCAACACAGATGGCCGAGCTCTCCTTCCGTGCCCGACGCATGGCGTCCTGCAGCTCGGCCACGGTCGACGGCGCCTCCACGCGCTGCACGACGGTGGCGTTGAGCCGCGAATGCACGTCGTTGACGACGACGCCGTCCGCGAGGCGCGCCCCTGCTTCGGCCGTGTAGGCGGCCGTGGCGCTCTGGGTCCGCATGTCCGATCCTCCGCTCGATTGAACGCGGAAGATCGGCTCGCCGCACCGCCCGCCCCATACGCGCGATGACGTAGGGCCCCTCGGAAATGACGTAGGACTCGAGAAAGGCCGTGGACGGTGAACCGTGAACCGTAAACGCCGTTACGGATCACCGTTCACCGTTCACCGATCACCGTTCACGGGCCGTTCAGGCCGCCCGCTCCGGTGACTCGACCGTCATGTCCCCCATCTGGTGCCGCACGAGCGTGGCATACGTGGGACAGCTCCCCAAAAGCTCCACGTGCGTCCCCGACGCGATCGCGCGCCCCTCGGCGATCACGAGGATCCGGTCCGCATCGCGCACCGTGTTGAGGCGATGCGCGACGATGAACGTCGTCCGTCCACGCCGCAGCGAACGGAGCGCCTCCTGGACCGCCTGCTCCGATTCCGTGTCCAGGGCCGCGGTCGCCTCGTCGAGCAGCAGCACCGCGGGATCCACGAGGAAGGCGCGCGCGATGGCGATGCGCTGACGCTGTCCACCGGAGAGCGCGCGTCCCCACTCGCCGACACGGGTGTCGTAGCCCTTCGCGAGATCGAGGATGAACTCGTGCGCGTTCGCCGCCTGCGCGGCGGCCATCACCTCGGCGCGCGTCGCCGTGGGGCGGCCGTACGAGATGTTCGCCGCCACGGAGTCGTTGAACAGCACGACGTCCTGCGGCACCGCACCGTACTGCCGCCGCACACTCGCGATGCACAGCGAGCGCAGATCCGCGCCGTCGATCAGAATGCGGCCGCTCGTAGGGTTGTGGATGCGCTGGAGCAGCTGGAGGATCGTCGATTTCCCGCTCCCCGACGGACCCACGAGCGCCACCGTCTCGCCCGCTTCCACCGTGACGTCGAGTCCGTCGAGCGCCTTGTGCCCGTTCCGATACTCGAAGCTCACCTGCTCGAACCGGATCTGCCCCTTGATCGGCGGGCATGCCGTGGCGCCCGGAATGTCGGGTGACTCCTCTTCGGCGTCGAGCACCTGGAATACTGACGTCAGCGCAACATGCGCCTTGCGCAACGTGGGATACAGATCGACGATCTGCTGCACCGGCGCGAACACGCCGCTCACGTAGCCCAGGAAGGCGAGCAGCGAGCCGACGGTGAGCTCGCCGCGCACCACCAGCCACCCACCCAGACAGAGTACCACCACGCGCGCCGTGAGCTCGGCGATGCCCGCCGCTACCGTCGTGCGTGCATCCACGTGCACCCCGCGCTGGATGCTGGCGAACGCCCAGCGGATGCGACGCATCAGCCGCTTCTCCTCGTCGCGCTCGCGGGCGAACGCGCGCACCGTGCCCATGCCGTGGAGTCGCTCCGTGTATCCCGACCAGAGCCGCTTCCAGAAGGCGTGCTGCATCCGCTCGCGCCGCCGCTGCTGCCGCGACGCCACCGCCGCCACGATCGCCGGAACGGGCAGCAGGCAGAGCACGATCGCCGTGATCGAGCCGTCGAGCCGCGCCATCCCCCATGCGGCGAGCGACACGTACACCAGCGTCGGCACCAGCTTGAACGCGACGTCGGTGAAGGCGCTCGCCGTCTGGGGCGAGCTGGAATCGATCGCATAGCGCAGCCCGCCCGTCCCCATCTCCGACTGCATGCGCGCCGAGAGGACGCTCATCTTCGCCGCGACACGCGAGCGCAGCTGATACTCGAGGTTGAGCCGCACCGCCCACGTGGAGGTCGTCACCCACGCCGCGCCCAGGATGCGGCAGGTGAGCACCAGCGCGAACAGCGCCACGCCGGTCACGAGTGCATGCAGCGTGGACTCGGCGGCCTGGGGCGTCGCCCCCGCCAGTCGGTCGACGACCAGCTTGAGCAGGAGGGGCTCGGAAGCCGCGGCGGTGGCGACGGCGAGCGAGAGGACGAAGGTGAGGCTCACGCGCCGCATGTTCGGGCGCACGAACAGGTGCACGGCTCGCCGGGCGGGGCCGAGCTTGTCGGGGATCAGCACGTTGGTCAGGCAGGGGAAGGTGTTCCCTCTCCTGACGGCTGGCTCGGCGGCGGCGTCACCGCGGGGCACGCCGTTGCCGCCCGCCTCTCGCGTCCCTAGGATGGCCTCATGCTATTTGCGCTCCTCGCTGCCCTCACGACCGCCGCCGCCGACTCCACGACGTTCATTCGCGTCAATCAGGTCGGATACCTCCCCGACGCTCCCAAGGTGGCCGTCGCCTGCTCGCTCGACAGCGCGCGCGTCACGACCTTCGTCGTGCGCGACGAACGCGATCGCGTCGTGTTCGGTCCGCGACGCGCGCAACGAGCGCCGTCTTTCGGCCCCTGCGTCGTCACGCATCGACTCGACTTCTCCGCCCTGCGGCGATCGGGGCGGTATCGCATCGTCGCCGGCGAGCTCACGTCGCCCATCGTGCGCATCGGCGCGCACGTGTACGACGGCGGCGCGGACACGCTGCTGTACTACATGCGACAGCAGCGCTCGGGGTGGAATCCGCTCTTCCGTGATTCCGTGCACACACACGATGGCATCGTCGTCGATGTGCCCGACACGGGACGCCGAGTCGCCGTGAGTGGCGGGTGGGCCGACGCCTCCGACTACCTCCAGTACGTCGCGACATCGGCCAACGCGACCTTCGTCATGCTCATGGCGTATCGAGATCATCCGGGCGCCTTCGCCGATCACTTCCAGGCGAACGGCACCCCGGGATCCAATGGCGTCGCCGACGTGCTGGACGAAGCACGGCACGGACTCGAGTGGCTCGCGCGCATGTTCGCCGACGACGGAACGATGTTCAATCAGATCGCCGACGATCGCGATCACGCCTTCTTCGATCTGCCCACCAACGACTCCTCCGATTACGGCTGGGGCAGGGGTCGGGAGCGGCCGGTCTATCCGTGCACCGGCGCGCCGCAGGGACTCTTTCAGAACAAGAACCGCTCGACCGGGCTCGCCACCACCGCCGGCAAGTACGCGTCGGCCTTCGGCCTCGGCGCGCAGCTGCTCGCGCCCCGCGACTCGGCGTTCGCGACCGTTCTTCGCCGCAAGGCGCGTGAGGCGTACGCGCTGGGCCGCGCGCATCCGGGCGTCTGTCAGACCGCGCCCGGGCGCGCGCCGTACTTCTACGAGGAAGACAACTGGGCCGACGACATGGAGCTGGGCGCGGCGATTCTCGCCGGAACCACGCGACAGGCCGCACTGCTCGATGAAGCGACCGCCTTCGCGGCGCAGGAGCCCGTCACGCCGTGGATGGGTGCCGACACGGCGAGTCACTACCAGTGGTTTCCCTGGCACAACAACGGTCATTACGAGACCTGGCGGGTCGCGCGCGCTCGCGGCGACGTCGCGACCCAGCGCCGCATGGTCGACTACTACCGCCGCGGGCTGCTCGCCGTCCTCGGCCGCGCCGGCAACGGCTTCCGGATCGGCGTCCCCTTCATCTGGTGCTCGAACAACCTGATGACGTCGTTCGCCACGCAGGCCATGCTGTATCGTCGAATGACGGGCGACCAGCGCTTCCGCCCGTACGAACAGGCGGCGCTCGACTGGCTGTTCGGCACGAATCCCTGGGGCGTCTCGATGGTGATCGGCTACCCGCACGCCGCGACGACCGCACAGGATCCGCATTCTGCCGTGGCCGCGCGGCTGGGCGTCGACAAGCTGCTCGGCGGGCTGCTCGACGGCCCCGTCTATCGCACCATCTACGGCAGTCTCAGGGGGATCACCCTCCATCAGCCCGACGAATACGCCCGCTTCAACACCGGACGGATGGTCTACCACGACGACCTCGGCGACTACTCGACCAACGAGCCGATCATGGATGGCACCGCGAGCCTGACGTACCTGCTGTCCGGCGTCGCGGCGCGACGATAGGCCCTGGGGCGTCCCGGCACCCGTACGGAAACCGTCCTCTGCCGTGTCGGGGCTTACCCCGATGGCGCTTCGCCCGCCATCGCCGTATGCTCAAAGTGCCAGTAGCAAAGGCAAGCGATCCAGTCGACCCTTCACGCACGACTGAGAGGCTTCCATGTCTACACCCGTGTCACACAGCGATGGCGGCGCGCCCATCCCGGCACCCCTTCGCACTCCGCTCACCGACGAAGCCGCGCTCCATGACGCGTTCGTGGCGGAGTACCCCACGCTGTCCGCGGAGGCCCGCGCGGAGCTGGGCGCCGAAGCGGCCGCCCTCAGCCCCAAGGTCGTGGAAGGGGCGTTCGTCCGAGCCTGGGATGCGCGCGCGAAATTCCAGACGCCCGCCGAGCTGCACAAGTTCCTGGTCGAGGATGTGCACCACGCCGCCGCGCGCGCACTCAGCCGCCGTGCGGCCGCGCATCGGTTCGCCGGACACGAGGCGTCGCATGTGAAGCACGCGCCCACCGACGAGGTGAACATGGAGCAGTCGTGGGCGCACGTGCTCCACGCGCTGCACGGTGAGCCCCATTCTCCGCAGGCGCTCGCCCAGGCGGCCGCGCTGTCCCGGCACGAAGCGGCCGAGCACATCGCCGTGATCGAGAAGAGTGTCCCGGTA
>DASSIC010000007.1:0-2200 GCA_035692325.1 Gemmatimonadaceae bacterium
GTGATCACGACGAGCCGATCGACTCCCAGCGCTTCATCGGACGGGTGGGCGTGGCGGCGCGCGTGCACGAGCGCATCAACCTCCCCGGCGACACGGTGCAGATCACCCTGCAGGGGCTGCGTCGCATCGTCATCGAGGAGATCCAGCAGAACGAGCCGTATCCCGTCGCCGCGATCCGCCCGGCGCGTGAGACGCCGGCTGATCCGTCGGAGCTCGACGATCTCGTCACGCGGGTGATCTCGGCCGCCGAGACCCTCGCCGAGCTCGTGGACCGGATCCCCGACGAAGTGCCGGCGATCCTCAAGATGAACGTGTCCGATCCGGGCCGCTTCGCGGACCTGGCGGCCACGAACATGAACTTCCGCATCTCGGACAAGGACGAGGTGCTCCAGCGCCTCGACGTCGGCCAGCGGCTGCGCTTCATCCTGAACCGGCTGGAGCGCGAAGTGTCGCGCGCGCGGGTGATGGAGGACGTGAAGCGCCAGACCGAGATCAAGATCGAGCAGCACCAGCGCGAGTTCTATCTGCGCCAGCAGCTGCGCGCCATCCAGGCGGAGCTGGGCGAAGCCGATCCGGGTGAGAAGGAAGCGGTGGAGCTGCTGCGCAAGATCGACGAAGCCAAGCTCCCCGAGCGCGTGGGCCAGGAGGCGCGCCGCGAGACGGAGCGGTTGCGCCAGCTCTCGCCGGCTTCGAGCGAGTACCAGGTCATCCGCACCTATCTCGACTGGATCCTCTCGCTGCCGTGGAACAAGCGCAGCGGCGACGACGAGATCGCGCTGAAGAAGGTCGAGGAGGCGCTGGACAACAAGCACTACGGGTTGAGCGAAGCGAAGGAGCGCATCATCGAGTTCCTTGCCGTGCGCAAGCTGCGCGGCGGCGACCCGCATGGCCCCATCCTGTGCTTCGTCGGACCGCCGGGCACCGGCAAGACCTCGCTCGGCGAGGCGATCGCGACGTCGATCGGCCGTGAGTTCTATCGCATCTCGGTCGGCGGCGTGCGCGACGAGGCGGAGATCCGCGGGCACCGCCGCACGTACGTGGGCGCGATGCCGGGGCTGCTGATCCAGGCGATGCGGCGCGTGCAGGTGAAGGACCCCGTCTTGATGATCGACGAAATCGATAAAATGTCTGGTGGGGGCCCCTCCGGGGACCCCACAGCAGCAATGCTCGAGGTGCTCGATCCGAGCCAGAACGACGAGTTCGTCGATCACTATCTGAACTTGCCGTTCGACCTGTCGGGCGCGCTGTTCATCTGCACGGCGAACAACCTGTTCGACATCCCCGCTCCGCTGCGCGACCGGATGGAGGTCATCCGCATCGCCGGCTACACGGTGGAGGAGAAGGTCGAGATCGCATGGCGCTACCTGCTGCCGCGCCTCCTCGAGGAGCACGGCATCAGCGACAAGGACATCCAGTTCACCGACGAGTCGCTGTCGTTCATCTCCAACCGCTATTCGCGCGAGGCGGGGCTGCGCAACTTCGAGCGGAACATCGCCGCGATCATGCGCAAGCGTGCGCGCAAGAAGGCGGAGGGTGAAGAGGGGGCGTGGGTCGTCGACGCCGACAAGGTGGAGGAGATCCTCGGCATCCCGCGCTATGCGGTGGAGTCGGTGGACATCGTGCCGGAGATCGGCGTCGTGACCGGCCTCGCCTGGACGGCGAGCGGCGGCGACCTGATGGTGATCGAGGCGCTGCGCATGCCAGGCAGCGGACGCCTCACCGTGACCGGGCAGCTCGGCGACGTGATGCGCGAGAGTGTGGACGCGGCGTTCTCGTACGTGCGTTCGCGCGCGGCGAACATCGGCATCCCCGACTCGGCGTTCAAGGAGTACGACGTACACGTGCATCTTCCGGCGGGCGCGATCCCGAAGGATGGGCCGAGCGCGGGGATCAGCCTCACGCTGGCGATCGCCAGCGCGCTGTCGCAGCGCCCCGTGCGTCGCGACGTCGCCATGACGGGCGAGGTGACGCTGCGCGGCAAGGTGCTCGAGATCGGCGGCGTGAAGGAGAAGGTGCTCGCCGCGTACCGCGCGGGGCTGCGCCAGGTGTTGATGCCGAAGTCGAACGAGAAGGACCTGCGCGACGTGCCGGACGAGGTGAAGAAGCAGGTGACCTTCACCTTCGTCGCGACGATGGACGAGGTGCTGCGACTCGCCCTCATGCAGCCGACGTCGGACGACACGACGCCAGACGAGCGGCC
>DASSIC010000008.1:0-3005 GCA_035692325.1 Gemmatimonadaceae bacterium
GCTCGAAGCACTCGGTCGCCATGACGGCGCGGGCGTCGGCGAGATCCACTCTATAGATGCAGGCGAGGGCGGAGCCGTCGGTGTAGCGGACGGGGAGCTCGACCGATCCGATCGAGAAGCGTTCGATGGTGGGGGTCGCAACGCTGGTAGGGTCGGACATTGGGAGAGGAAGACGGGAGGACGGGAGGACGGGAGGACGGGAGGACAGGTCAACGATCTGCATTGCCCGCACCAGCGAGTGCGAGTGAACGGTTCACGCTTCACGGTTCACGTCCCCACCCGTTGACCCCGCGCCCCCCGCACGCCACTCTACCGACCCCGGCTCTGCTCTCCCCTCACGCCCCAAGCCGAATGCGTGACCATCGCCTCCTCCGTCTCGCCGCGGCGCTCGTCGCCCTGCTGGTGGCGCCGCCGCTGTTCGCCCAGGCCGCGCCCGCCCGCGCGCCACTCACCATCCAGGGTCGCGTCACCGACGGCGCACAGAACCCGGTCGCCGGCGCCCAGGTCGTCGTGGACGGGATGCCGATCGGCACGATGACCAGCGACGACGGCACCTACCGCATCGTGATCACGCGCGCCATCTCGCCCTTCACCCTCGTCGCGCGACGCATCGGCTTCCGCCCGGGCCGATCGAGCGTCACCGAGACCGACGGCACGATCACGCGGAACTTCGCCCTCGCGCGCGACGTGCTCGAGCTCTCACAGGTCGTCACGACCGCGACGCGCACGGAGACGGAGCGCGCCCAGCTCGGCGCGACGCTCTCCTCGGTGAGCGGTGAAGCGCTCGGCAATGCGGTCACGCCGCAGCTCGACGTCGCCCTCTCCGGCAAGGTGCCGGGCGCGCTGGTGACGCAGAACTCCGGCACCCCAGGCGGCGGCACGAGCGTGCGCATCCGCGGGCTCTCCACGATCAGCCGCAGCGCCGAGCCGCTGTACATCGTGGACGGCGTCATCATCGACAACGGCTCGCGCCAGCTCGTCGACCTCGGCGGCTACACGACCAACCGCCTCGCCGATCTCGACCCGAACGACATCGAGCGCGTGGAGATCGTGAAGGGCGCCGCGGCCGCGGCGCTGTACGGGTCGCGCGCCAACGACGGTGTGGTGCAGATCTTCACCAAGCGCGGTCGCTCCGGCGCGCTCAAGGGGACGGCCCGCATCGCCCTCGGCAGCGACAAGGTGACGCACTTCCTCCCGGTGAACCAGGCGCCGACGAACCTCGCCGGTACGCCGGTCACGCGCTACGACTATCAGGACGCGATCTTCCAGACAGGCAAGCAGGCGAACGCGAACGTCTCGCTCGCCGGCGGCGACGACCGGTCGCAGTTCTACCTGTCGGGCTCGCACGAGGACCAGACGGGCGTCATCCGGTCGACGCGCTACGTCCGCGACAACGTGCGCCTCAACCTCGACCGTACGCTCACCGACTGGCTGCGGCTCGGCGTCAGCTCGTCGTTCATCCAGAGCAACGCCGACCTCACGCCGAACGGCGGCCTCGTCGCCAACTACGGCGTGCTCACGAACTTCCTGTTCAGCTCCAACGACCGGAACTTCTATCCCGACCCGGTCACCGGGGCGTATCCCGCCGCCCAGTTCCAGGCGAACCCGCTCGAGGTGATCGCGAACTGGAAGGCGCCGCAGGGGGTGCAGCGCTACATCGGCGGTGTGCACCTCACGGCCACGCCGTACCAGGGCTTCACCGCGGACTACCGCTTCGGCTACGACGGGTTCACCGAGACGGCCGACCAGTTCATTCCGCGCGGATCCACGGCCGTGGCGTATCCCACCGGCCTCGCCGTCTCCGCCTCCAACCGCGCGCGGCTGGTCAACTCCGACCTCGACCTCAGCTACGCCTACCAGCCGACCGCGCGCGTGAAGCTCACGCCGAGTGTGGGGATGAACTGGCAGCAGCAGCGGTACGATCAGACGATCGCACAGGCACAGGACCTCGCGCTGTTCACCCAGACGGTGCAGGGGAGCACGCAGTTCGCGTCGCAGTACCGCGACGATCGCCGCACTCTCGGATTCTACGGACAGATGCAGGCGGGACTGAACGACCTGCTCTTCCTGACCGCCGCGCTGCGCAGCGATGCGTCGAGCGCCTTTGGATCGGACCAGCGCACGCAGTACTTCCCCAAGTTCGGCGCTTCGCTCGACGTGTCGGGTACCGATTGGTGGAAGTCCACCGTCGGCACGCGGGTGAACCGGCTGCGCCTGCGCGGCGCGATCGGCGAGTCGGGCGGGCAGCCCGCGGGAAGCTTCGACCGGTTCAGCAACTACGTGTTCGAGCCGTCGGGCACGTCGAGCGGCATCGCCAACAGCACGCGCCAGGGGAACGAAGGGCTCAAGCCGGAGCGGCAGAAGGAGCTGGAGCTCGGCGCCGACGTGGAGTTCCTCGACGGCCGAGCCGGCATCGAAGCGACGTACTACGACAAGAAAGTCAGCGACCTAGTGCTGCCGCGCACCGTGCTGCCGTCGACCGGCTTCCTCGATCAGCTCGCGAACGTGGGCGAGCTGCAGAACAAGGGGCTCGAGCTGCTCGCGCGCGCGGTGCCGGTGCAGCGCACCGGTGTGTCGTGGACGGTCACCGGCACGCTCACGACGAGCAATCCCAAGGTGACGAAGCTGTCCGACGGCGGCGCCTTCTTCATCCCGGGCAGCTTCAACATCGTGCGCGTGGCCACCGACGGTGGTGACGGCAGCGCACCAGGCCACTTCTACGGCACGACGTACGTGCGCAACGCACAGGGGCAGATCCTCGGGCGCAAGCCCGCGGTGGGAACGACGCCGGCGCAGGACAGCGTGCCGATCATCGACGCCAGCGGCAATGTCATTGCCGTGCCGTACATCGGCACCCGCAAGGTGATCGGCAATCCCAACGCCCATGCCTTCTACTCCGTCACCAACGAGCTGTCGCTCGGCACGCGCTGGAGCCTGCGCGCGCAGGTGGATGGCGTGAGCGGCGTGGACATCTTCAACTTCGACCGCCGCCTGCTCGAGACGCC
>DASSIC010000009.1:0-10293 GCA_035692325.1 Gemmatimonadaceae bacterium
CAGCAAGGTGGTGTACTTCACGTCGCTCAACAACGTGAAGTGGCGCCGGCCGGTGAAGCCGGGAGACCAGATCCGGTTCGAGCTGGACCTGCTCCAGGTGCGCGGGATGATGTACAAGATGAACGGCGTCGCGAAGGTGGACGGCGAGGTGGTGTGCGAGGCGGAAATGGGCGCGATGGTGCGCGACAAGTGAGCCCGCGCATTCACCCCACGGCGCTCATCAGTCCTGACGCGCAGATCGCCGAGGACGTCGAGATCGGCGCCTTCGCCATCGTGGGCGAGGGGTGCACGATCGGCGCGGGCTCGGTGATCGCCCCCCGCGCCACGCTCGAGCGCAACGTGATTCTCGGACCGAACGTGAAGGTCGGCATCGGGACCGTGCTGGGCGGCGACCCGCAGGACCTCAAGTTCAAGGGCGAGCACACGACGGTCGAGATCGGCGAAGGGACGACGATCCGCGAGTACACGACGATCAACCGGGGTACGACGCAGTCGTACAAGACGACGGTGGGGAAGCACTGCTTCATCATGTCGTACGTCCACCTCGCGCACGACTGTCATGTGGGCGACGGCGTGATCCTCGTGAACAGCGTGCAGCTCGCGGGACACGTGACCGTCGGCGACAAGGCGATCATCGCCGGCGCGAGCGCGGCGCACCAGTTCGTGAAGATCGGCCAGTACGCCTTCGTCGGCGGGTGCTCGCGCATCTCGCAGGACGTGCCGCCGTACGTGAAGGCGGTGGGCAATCCGATCAAGCTGTACGGCCTGAACAGCGTGGGCCTTCAGCGCAACAACTTTCCCGAAGACGTCGTGCGGGAGCTGAAGCGCGCCTATCGGATCTTCTTCCGCTCGGAGCTGAACGTCTCTCAGGCCAAGGAGCGCGCGGCGGCGGAGCTCAAGCCGATGCCCGAGGTGCTGGAGCTGCTCCGTTTCGTCGAGGACAGCGGCCGGGGAGTCGTCGTCTGAGCAAGCGAGTGCGGACCGGCGTGATCGGAGCCGGCGGGCTGGGGCACCATCACATCCGCATCCTGCGCGACCTGCAGGGGCCGGACTTCGCGGGATTCTACGAGGCCCGACCCGACCGCGCCGCCGCGGTGGCGAAGGAACTTGGCGTGCGTGCCTTCGAGTCGCTCGATGCGTTGCTCGACGCGGTGGACGCCGTGACGATCGTCGTGCCCACGCCGGCGCACTTCGCCGTGGCGAAGCAGGTGCTGGCGCGCGGCATTCATGCCCTGATCGAGAAGCCCATCGCCGCCACGCTCGCCGAGGCCGACGAGATGCTGTCGCTGGCGCGGACGCATGGGGCGCTGATACAGACCGGGCACGTCGAGCGGTTCAATCGTGCCATTCGCGCCGCGCTGCCGTACGTGGAGGCGCCGCGCTTCATCCAGAGCGACCGCCTCGCGCCGTTCAACCCGCGCGGCGCCGACGTCGCTGTCGTGCTGGACCTCATGATCCACGACATCGACCTCGTGCTCACCCTCGTCGGCGGACATGCCGCGTCGGTGCACGCGGTGGGGGTCCCCGTGCTCACGCCCTTCGTGGACATCGCCAACGCGCGCCTGACCTTCGAGTCGGGGGCCGTGGCGAACATCACGGCGAGCCGCGTGTCGCGGGAGCGCATGCGCAAGCTGCGCATCTTCCAGCAGAGCGGCTATCTGTCGCTCGACCTGGGGGCCGGCAACGGCGAGTTCTATCGGCTGCGTGGCGATCTCGACATGACGGCGCTGGCGACCGCGCCGCTGGCGTTGGAGCAGTTCGTCGAACGCATTCCGCTCGAGGCCGACGAGGGCGACGCGTTGCGCCTCGAGTTCGAGAGCTTCCTGGCGGGGGTGCGCGGCCAATCGCCGATCCCGGTGACCGGTGAGGCGGGGCGTGAAGCGCTGGGCGTCGCGCTGCAGATCGTCACCGACATCGAGCGATCGCTGCCGTCGCTCGCCGGCGGCGCGGCGCTGCCCGCACGTGCGTGAGATCCTCTTCGTCGCCGGCGAGGTGTCCGGCGACCTGCACGCAGCCGCGGTCGCGCGCGCGCTTCGCGGAGCGGGGGCGCCGTACGCGCTGACGGGCGTCGGCGGGGAGGCAATGCGTGAGGCGGGGGTCACCCTGCTCGCGAACACCGCGTCGCGTGCGGTGATGGGATTCGTCGAGCCGCTCAAGCACATCCCGCGCTTCTTTCGCCTGCGGCGCGACCTGCGCCAGCGGATCCGCAGTGGTCACGTCGCACTCGTGGTGCTCGTCGATTCGGCTGGCTTCAACATGCCCGTGGCGGCGATGGCCGCGGAGTCCGGTGTGCCGGTGCTCTATTACATCACGCCGCAGGTGTGGGCGTCGCGCGCCGGACGCATGGCGAGGCTCGCGCGCACGGTGACGCGCGCCGCCGTCATCCTGCCGTTCGAGGAAGCGCTGCTGCGTGAGCATGGCGTGAACGCCACCTTCGTCGGCCACCCGCTGCTGGATCGCGCGCTGAGCCTTCCCGATCGCGCCGAGGCGCGCCGGTCGCTCGGGGTCGTGGACGAGCGGCCGCTGCTGGCGCTCTTCCCGGGGAGCCGCGCCCAGGAGATCGCGCGGCATCTCGATCCGTTCGTGACCACCGCACTCGAGCTGCAGCGCCGCGACCCGAACCTGCGCGTGGTGGTCAGCTCCGCGCCACACGTGACGATCCCCGCCGAGCGGTGCCCGTTCCCCATCGTGCAGTCGGCGTCGTTCCAGGTGCTGCGCGCGGCGGACGCGGCGCTCTGCAAGAGCGGCACGACGACGCTCGAGGCGGCGATCGCCCTCTGTCCGCTGATCGTCGCGTACCGCACGAGCGCGTTCGAGTACGCGCTGGCACGTCGCCTCGTGAAGATCCCGTTCATCGGACTCGTGAACATCGTGGCCGGCCGCGAGGTGGCGCGCGAGTTCGTGCAGGACGCGCTGCTGCCGATGGCGATGGCCGATGCGCTCGCGCCGCTGCTCGATCCGCACAGCGTCCAGCGGAAGGTGCTCGTGCAGCAGCTGGCCGAGGTGCGGGACACGCTCGGCAACCCGGGCGCGGCGGAGCGTGTGGCAGCGATGGCGCTGGAGCTGGCGGGCGGCATTCCGATGGGCGCCGCCTCATGAGCGACACGCACAAGGTGCGCTGGATCGTGCGCCTGGGGGTGTGGCTCATTCGCGCGCTCGCCGTCACCTGGCGCATGGAGACGGTGAACGGCGAGCCGCTCGCCCGCGCGCGGCGCGAAGGAACCCGCGTCATCTTCGCGCTCTGGCATGGCGAGCTGCTGCCGCTCCTCTGGCACCAGCGCGGCGAGAACGTGGCGATCGTCATCAGCGAGCATCGCGACGGCGAGATCGTCGCGCGCATCGCCGAGTCGCTCGGCTATGCGACGGTGCGCGGCTCGTCGTCGAAGGGGGGCAGTCGCGCCTTGATCGGGCTGATGCGCGAGATCGACGCCGGCCGCGACGGGGCGATCACCCCCGATGGGCCGCGCGGACCGGCGCGCGTCTTCGCGCCCGGGGCGGCGGTGGCGGCGCAACGGACTGGTGCGCTGATCGCCCCTATTCGCGCCCAGGCCTCGCGCGCGTGGCGGCTCAAGAGCTGGGATCGATTCCTGATCCCGCAGCCGTTCGCGAAGGTCACGGTGAGCCTCGGACCGCTCACCGGCGTCGAAGCCGCGTCGCCGCGCGAAGCCGCCGATCAGGCGCCGCGACTGCAGGCCATCCTCGACGCCGTACCGGGGTCGTGAGCGTGGGCGCGGTCGAGCGGATCTGGCATGACGATGGCACGCGCGCCCGGCTCGCGCGCGGCCTGCTCGCGCCGGCCAGCCAGGCGTACAGCGCGATCGCGACGATGCGGAATGCGCTGTACGATCGCGGGCTGCTACGCTCGTACACGCCGGCGCTGCCCGTGCTGAGCCTCGGCAACCTCAGCGTCGGCGGCACGGGCAAGACACCGCTTTCGGCGTGGGCGGCGGCGCGGCTCGCGGCGATGGGAGCGCGGCCGGCCATCGTGCTGCGCGGCTACGGCGACGATGAGCCCCTCGTGCACGCCAAGCTCAACCCGGACCTCATCGTCGTGACGGACGCCGATCGCGTGCGTGGAGTGGAGCGGGCACGCGCGCTGGGTGCCGACTGTGCGATTCTGGACGACGGCTTTCAGCATCGCCGCATCCGGCGATCGGCGGATTGGGTGCTCGTGGCCGCGGAGCAGTGGCGCGAGGGACTGCGATGTCTTCCGGCCGGACCGTTGCGGGAATCCCCGGCGTCGCTCGGCCGCGCCGACGTGTTGGTCGTCACACGCAAGAGCGCGGCGCGTGAAGCGGCGGACGAGTTAGCGTCGCGGCTGGCGAAGTGGATGCCAGAGCGGGGCGCCATCGCCGTGTGTCACCTCGCGCCATACGCAATCGTCGATGTGTCGACGGCGCACCGCGAGCCACTCAGCTGGCTCGCGGGTCGCGACCTGACCGCCGTCGCGGCGGTCGGCGCACCGGAGGCGTTCTTCTCTCAGGTCGCCGCACAGGGCGCGACGCTCGACCCGTATCCGTTCCCCGATCATCACGCATTCGACGCGCGCGACGTCGAGCGCATCGTACGTTCCGGCGAACGTCGAGGGGGCGTGATCTGCACCCTCAAGGACGCCGTCAAGCTCGCTCCGTTGTGGCCTCGCGCGGGGCCGACCTTGTGGTATGTTTCCCAGCGTGCCGTGATCGAGCGTGGCGGTGCCGCGCTCGACGCCTCCCTCGAGTCCATTCTCGCGGCACGAGCAGCCGCTTCCCCAACCGCCGGCTCCGCCGGCCCGAGTTCTCCCGAACATGGCCACCGATCTTCGACTGCCGACCGATAGAATCGTCATGCCGGACAAGGACCGTTTCCTCAACGAGGAAAACCCCTTCGAGGCGATGATGTCCCGGTTCGATCGAGCCGCTCAGCTGCTCGACCTCGAGCCCGGCCTGTACAAGGTGCTCCGCCACCCCGAGAAGCAGATCATCGTGTCCGTCCCGGTGATGATGGACAACGGCGAGGTGGAGGTCTACACCGGCTACCGCGTGCTCTACAACACGTCGCGCGGACCGGCCAAGGGCGGCATCCGCTTCGACATGCAGGTGAACCTCGACGAGGTGCAGGCCCTCGCGGCGTGGATGACCTGGAAGTGCGCCGTCGTGAACCTGCCCTTCGGTGGCGCCAAGGGCGGCGTCATCTGCGACCCGCTCAAGATGAGCGCCGGTGAGCTCGAGCGCCTCACGCGCCGCTACACCGCCGCGATCATCCACACGCTCGGTCCGGATTCCGACGTCCCGGCACCGGACGTGAACACCAACGAGCGCGTGATGGCGTGGATCATGGACACGTACTCCATGCACGTGCGCCACACCGTCACCGCCGTCGTCACCGGCAAGCCGGTGGAGATGGGCGGCTCGCTCGGGCGACGCGAAGCGACGGGACGCGGCTGCATGATCGTCACGAAGGAGGCGCTCAAGCACCTCGGCATGACGGTGAAGGGGACGACGATCGCGGTGCAGGGCTTCGGCAACGTCGGATCCGTCGCCGCCGATCTCCTCGCGAAGGAAGGCTGCATCATTCGCGGCATCAGCGACCGCACGGGCGCCTACTGGAACGCGAAGGGCATCGACATCCCGGCCGCGCTCAAGTACGTCAAGGAGCACAAGACCCTCGAGGGGTTCAAGGGCGGCGATCCGATCAGCAACGAGGAGCTGCTCACCGGCGACGTGGACGTGCTGCTGCCCGCCGCGCTCGAGAACGTCATCACGAGCAAGAACGCGGCAAAGATCCGCGCGAAGGTCATCTGCGAGGGCGCGAACGGCCCGACGACCGCCGGAGCGGATTCGATCCTCGCCGAGAAGGAGATCTTCGTCATCCCGGACATCCTCGCCAATGCGGGCGGCGTCACCGTCTCGTACTTCGAATGGGTGCAGGACCGCGGCGGCTACTTCTGGTCCGAGGAGTCGGTGAACGACCGGCTCACCGACATCATGACGCGCAGCTTCGGCGATGTGCTCAAGCTGTCCATTCAGCACAAGGTGGACATGCGCACCGCGGCATACATGCTGGCGATCAGCCGCGTGGCCACGGTGCATCGTCTGCGCGGCATCTACGCGTAGCCAGCCGTGCGCCTCGTGGTCGCCGTCGTGGGGAAGCCGCGTGATCGGCACCTCGCGGCGGCGATCGACGAGTACGAGACTCGAGCGGCGCGGTACTGGCCGCTCGAGGTCGTCGAGGTCCGCGAAGCCAGCGGACGCGGCGTCTCCCCAGCGGACGTTCGCGCTCGTGAAGGCGCCCGCCTGCTCGAACGGCTGCCATCCGGCGCGATCGTCGTGGTCTGCGACGAGCGTGGGGATCGGCTCACCTCCGCCCCGTTCGCGACGCTGCTGTCCTCGGCGCGCGAACGCGCCCAGGATCTCGCCCTCGTGATCGGCGGCGCGTTCGGCCTGCCGGACGAGGTACGAGCGCGCGGTGGGCGCACGATCCAGCTTGCGCCGTTCACGCTGCCCCACGAGCTGGCGCGGCTGGTGCTCGCAGAGCAGCTCTATCGCGCGGGCACGATCGTGCGCGGGGAGCCGTACCACAAGGAATGACCCGAGTCCCCATCCTCCGCCGAGCAGCGCGTGCCTGACGACTGGTTCGAGGACTGGTTCGGCGAGGAGTATCTCGCGCTGTACGAGCACCGCGACCACCATGAGGCGCGCGAGGTCGTGGCGCTCATCGTCGAGCGAATGGGCGAGCAGGTGGACGCTCCGGTGCTCGATCTCGCCTGCGGCGCCGGCCGCCACCAGCGCACGCTCTGCGACCGCGGGTGGTGGACGGTCGGGCTCGATCTGTCCCCGTCGCTGCTGCGCGCCGCCCGCGCCGAGGATCGCACGGCACCCCTCGTCCGCGCCGACATGCGCGAGCTGCCATTCGCCGACGCGAGCTTCGCCCTCGTCGTCAACCTGTTCACGAGCTTCGGCTACTTCCGCGACGATGCCCAGCATCTGCGCGTATTGCGGGACGTGGCGCGGGTGACCCGGCCCGGCGGCTGGTTCGTCCTCGATTATCTTCACGCGGAGCAGGTGCGGCAGTCGCTCGTGCCGCGCGACGAACGAACGGTCGGCACCGTGACGGTGGAGCAGGAGCGTGAGATCTCCGCCGACGGCCGGTTCGTGCGAAAGACGATCACCCTCGGCGACCTGGGACGGACCTTCGTGGAACGCGTGCGGTTGTTCGAACCGACGGAGCTCGTGGCGCTGTGTACCAGCGCGGGGTTCGACGTGGACGCGGTGCTCGGCGACTACGACGGCGCCGCGCTGCAGCCAGTCTCCCCGCGAACCATCCTCTTCGCGCGGCGTCGATGAGCGACGTCCGTGTCCTCACCGAGCCACTCGGCGGCTCCCCGCTCTCGCGCGCGCTCCAGGCGGGCGCGGTGCCTTCGGCGTGGATCGCGGCTGCCCCGGCGACCTCCGCCGACTGGCGCGAGCGCGCCGAGGCGCGCCGTGCCGAGACGGATTGGCGCTCTCGCTGGGAAGCGCTCATGCCCGCGATCGCGCCGAGCGGTGTGGCGGCGGCGCGGCTCGCCCGGGTGCAGCGCGAGAACGGCATCGTGGTGACGACCGGACAGCAGCCCGGCCTCTTCGGGGGTCCGCTCTACACCTGGAGCAAGGCGGCGAGCGCGATCGCCCTGGCCGACGAGATCGAGGCGCGCACGGGCGTCCCCACCGCCGCCGTCTACTGGGCCGCCACCGACGACGCCGACTTCGCCGAAGCGGCATCGACGACGGTCGCGCGCGTCGGCGGGCTGGAAGTGCTGCGTGCGACGTTCGAGCCACCGGCGGGCACGCCGATGACGATCGCCCCGTTGGGTGATCTCGCCGACGCGCGTCGTCGCCTGATCGACGCCAGCGGGAGTGCGGCCGATCCGCGGCCGCTCGAGTCGATCGCCGACTCGTACGGTGCTTCCGAGACGTCGCATGGCGACGCGTTCGTCCGACTGCTGCGAGCCATGCTCGAGCCGCTCGGCATGGCCGTCCTGGACGCGTCGCATCCCGCGATCGCCACGGCCAGCGCGCCGACGATCGCTTCTGCGCTGTCGCGTGCATCGGACATCGAGACGGCGCTGGCCCATCGCGCGCGCGAGATCCGCGGCGCCGGGTTCGAGCCACAGGTCGAGGACGTGCAGGGGCTCGCGCTGGCCTTCGTACGAGACGGCACGGTGAAGCGTCGCCTCACGGTGGCGGAGGCGTCGCGCGCCAACGGATGGCTCACGCCCAACGTGCTGCTGCGTCCCGTCGTCGAGCATGCGATCCTGCCCACGGTCGCGTACGTCGCGGGGCCCGGTGAGCTCGCGTACTTCGCCCAGGTCTCCACGGTTGCCGACGCGTTGGGAACGCCGGGGCCGGTGGCCGTACCGCGCTGGTCGTGCACACTCATCGAGCCCACGGTACAGGTCCTTCTCGATCGTTACGGCATTGCCGCGGCCGATCTCGACCTGCCCGACGCCCTCGAGGGTCAGCTCGCCAGAGCGGCGATGGGCGACGACACCGTTCGCTCACTCGCCGACCTGCGTGCCGCGATTGCCTCCCTTCCAGGGCGACTGCATGCGGAGAGCGAGCCACTGGGCATCAGCGCGGCGGTGGTCGGCGGCGTGCAGTCGCTGCAGCATCGGCTCGACCGGATCGAGCGCCGCTTCGTCGCGGCCATCAAGCGTCGCGAGGCGTCACAGATGCGCGATGTGGCCACACTGCGCGCCGCGCTCCGACCCGGCGGAACGCGCCAGGAGCGCGTGTTGAACGCCATTCCCCTGTTCGCTCGGCACGGGCGCGCGCTGCTCGCCGAGATGGTGAATGCCGCGCGCCCCCACGCCGCATCCCTCATCGAGCCGGCGCGTTCTCCGCGAACGGCTGGAGCGCCATCGTGACCGAGCCGATCACTCCCGCGCCACGCAGCTCGGGTCGAAGCTCCGCACTCATCGCTGCGGGGATCTTCCTCTCGCGGGTGCTGGGCCTGTTGCGTCAGGGGCTGATCGCGAAGTTCCTGGGGGCGAGCTGGGTGTCCGACGCGTTCAACGGCGCGTTCAAGATCACCAACTTCCTCCAGAACCTGTTTGGCGAAGGGGCGCTCTCGGCGTCGTTCATTCCGGTGTACGCGCACGCGCTCGAGCGGGGAGACGAGGAGGAGGCCGACCGCATCGCCGGCGCCGTCGCGTCGCTGCTCGGGATGATCATCGCGACGATCGTCCTGCTCGGCATCGTCTTCACCCCGTTCGTGGTGAAGGCGGTGGTGGGCGGCTTCACCGGCGAGACGCTCACGCTGACGATCCGGCTCACGCGGATCCTCTTTCCCGGCGCTGGCATCTTCGTGATGAGCGCGTGGTGTCTGGGGATCCTGAACAGTCATCGCCGGTTCTTCCTGTCGTACGTGGCACCGGTGTTCTGGAACCTGGCGATGATCGGCGCGCTGCTGGGGTTCGGTCCGCGCGTGGCGGACGTGGAGCTCGGCGTGATTCTGGCCTGGGCATCGGTCGTCGGCGCGGCACTTCAGATGGGCGTGCAGCTGCCGTCGGTGTTCAAGCTGCTGCGACACCCGCGCTTCTTTCCGGACTACGGATTCCCTCCCGTGCGGGAGGTGCTGCACAACTTCCTCCCGGCGTTCGTCAGTCGTGGTGTCGTGCAGATCAGCGGCTTCATCGACACCTACATGGCCAGCTTCCTTGGCGTCGACGGCGTGGTGACGCTGCTGCAGAACGCACAGACGATCTATCTCCTTCCGATCAGCCTGTTCGGGATGTCGATCTCGGCTGCCGAGCTGCCCGAGATGTCGCGGGACACGGGTACGGGCGCCGCGGCCTTCGAGCGGCTGCGCGTCCGGCTGAACGCGGCGATGCCGCGGGTGGCCTTCTTCGTCGTGCCGTCCGCCATCGGCTTCTTCGTGCTCGGCGAGGCGATTGCCGGGGTGCTGCTGCAGCACGGCAAGTTCTCGCATACCGACAGCGTGCACACCTGGGCGATCCTCGCCGGTTCGGCGTTCGGCCTGGTAGCGAGCGCGCTTGGCCGCCTGTATTCGTCGGCGTTCTACGCGTTGCGCGACACGCGCACGCCACTTCGCTTCGCCATCGCGCGCGTGATCCTCACCGGCGTGCTCGGCTATCTGTTCGCCTTCCCGCTGCCGCGCATGCTCAACCTCCCGCCGTGGACCGGCGCGGTCGGCCTCACGGCCTCGGCGGGGATGGCGGGTTGGCTGGAGTTCCTCCTGCTGCGCCGCGCGATCTCGCGGCGCATCGGGCCGACGGGCATTCCGCGCATGGCCCTCGCCCGCCTGTGGATCGCC
>DASSIC010000010.1:0-2011 GCA_035692325.1 Gemmatimonadaceae bacterium
AGCTCGCCGCACAGCTCGAGCCGTGCGGCGCCCCCGCGCTCCGCCTCGATCGCCGCGTCGATCGCGTCGACGCAGGCTTCCACCACAACCGCGGGCGCTCTCATTCGCCCTGCTTCGGCGGAATCCATTCGCCGCGCGCCACCGCCGGCACGAACTCGTCGATTCCCTTCGGCGGGAAGTCGAGGGTGCGTCCCTCTTCGGCGCTCTGATACGCCGTCATCAGCATCTTCACCACCTCGAGCCCGTCGTCGAGCGTGAGGCGCGGCGTCTCCTTGCCCAGGAAGCAGCGCACGAAGTGGCGGTCCTCCGCCTCGTATCCATACGCGACCGCCTCGTTCGCCACCACCGGCATCAGCCCCACCTCGGCGTTCTGCTTCTCCACGAGGTCCTCGCCGACCTTTCCCTTTACTTCGCGACTGAAGAACACCTTCAGGCCGGCGTCGAGCGAGTTCCACGACATGGAGTACTCGGGGCCGAGCAGCTCGGCCGAGAGCCGCAGGCCGGCACCGACGAAGCTCCACGATGTAGATGCCTCGCCGATCACGGTGTAGCCGTCCGACGTCTCGAACTCGATCGTCGTGCTGGCGAAGTCCTCGCTCGGTCGCTTCGTGTAGTCCACCTCGCGCCCCATCGTGGACGCGAGCTGCCTGGCGTAGTGGGCCCGCGACCACTTGAGCGACGCGATGTGCGCCGAGATGCGCGTCGGGCGCACGGTGGCGAGCGGATCGCCGGGCTTGGTGAGCAGCTGGCGCACGACGAGCACCGAATGGCACATCATGTCGTTGAGCACGCCGCCGCCCTGCAGCGCGCCCTGCCAGAACCAGGGGGCGTGCGGCCCGCTGTGCTCCTCGGCCGCGCGCGCGAGGTAGGGACGACCCGTGGTCGCCGCGCCGCGCGCCCAGATGAGATTGCGCCCCGCCTCCACCTGCGGCGCGAACACCTGGTCCTCGAGGTAGCCGTGCATCAGCCCCGCCGACTTCACGAGCCGCACCACCTCGTTCGCCTCGGCCACGTTGCGCGCGAGCGGCTTCTCGCAGGCGATTCCTTTCAGCTCGCCCTTGCCGCGCACCACGGCGTCGCAGATCTCCTGCACGTTCTCGATGCGCGCCTGATTGGGACCAGTCAGCCAGATCGCGTCGATCGCCGGGTCGGCGACCATCTCGGCGATGGAGCCGTACACGCCGGCGCGTCCGACGTCGAGCTCGTTGGCGTAGCGCGCCGCCGAGGTGGCGTTCTTCGTGTTGGGGCTCCACACGCCGAGCACGTCGGCGTCGCGCACTCCCTTCCAGCCCAGCATGTGGAACCTGGCGTTGAACCCGCTGCCGACGAAGCCGACGCCGAGTCGCTTTGCCGTCATGCCTTGCGGCTGCGTGCGAGCGAAGCCTCGAACTCCTCGTAGCTCACGCCGAGCTTGCGTGTGGCTTCCGGTGGGCAGCCGTTCCAGTTCGGGTTGAACACGTTGCCGATGTAGCGGAGGTCCTGCCAGCCCATCGCGCTGGAGAAGAACGCCGACCCGACGTTGGAGCGGAAGCGGTTGAACCAGCTCACGCCAGCCGAGTACTCGGGTTTCGCCTTCCTGGGATACGCGATGTCGTCGAGCACGGCGCGACGCTGCGCGTCGGAGGCGCTCAGGAAGTCCTTGTCGAAGCGGTGCTGCATCTCGTTGTCGAGCCAGGCGAGCCCGCCGCGCATGCCCACGCGGGAGCTTTCGCTCGTCTCCTTGTCCATCAGCATGAAGTCGATGAACTCGGGGGCCTTGGCGTCGGTGGCGCTGCCCGAGCGCTCGTCCTTCGGGATGATCATGTCGGAGAGCACGCGCACGGTACGCCACTCGTGCGCGTTGAAGAACTTCGGCGCGTAGGCGGCGGCTTCGCCCTCCTCGTGCAGGCGCTGCACCATGCGCGTCGCGCGCTCGATGCCGGGCGCCGACCAGTCCAGCGCCCCGACGAGGGGCACGGCGCCCATCAGCTTCAACGCGTCGCGTCTCGAGACGTCGCTCATAGCGCCCCCG
>DASSIC010000011.1:0-2141 GCA_035692325.1 Gemmatimonadaceae bacterium
TCACGGCGGCGATCACGGCGCTCGGCGGCGTCGTGGGTGGTGCGCTTCCCGAAGGCGTGCTGCACGTCGTCACCTTCGTCGTGGACTTTGCCGTGCTGTCCCTGATGTTCGCGGCGCTGTTCAAGTACCTGCCCGACGCCAGGATCGCCTGGCGCGACGTGTGGGTAGGCGGCGTCGCGACGGGGCTGTTGTTCGTCGCCGGGAAGTTCGCGATCGGACTCTATCTGGGACGCAGCAGGCCAGGCGATGCCTTCGGCGCGGCGAGCGCGCTCGCGGTGGTGCTGGTGTGGGCGTACTACGCGGGGATGATCATCCTGTTCGGGGCCGAGTTCACCCAGCAATGGGCGAAGCAGCGCGGCAGCGGGATCGAGCCCAAGGACGGCGCGGTGCGCGTGATCGAGACCGAGCAGCATCTGCGGCCGGGCCAATACTCTGGCGCGCGTGACGGTGGCCCCCAGGTCGCCGCGGCGACGATCACGCCATCCGCGAACCGCGGCGGGGTGCTCGACTACCTGCTCGGGTTGCCGGTGCTCTACCTGCTGTTTCGTCGCCAGAGGCGCTAGACACCGCGGGTCAGCGCGCCTCGCGCCGCGCGGCGTCGTCGGTGGGGATGATCCAGCGGGCGAGCTGAGCGCCGTCGCGCAGCAGCGTGATGCGCGCCGCGCGGTCGATTGCGCTGCGCGTCAGCAGCCGCTGGAGATCATCGATCCCGCCGACGACGGCATCGTCGAGCCCGACGATGATGTCCCGCGGCCGGAGGCCCGCCGCGTCCGCCGGGCTCTTGTTCGCGACCTCGGTCACCAGCACCGCGCCCGGTGCGGAGAGGTGGCTCAGCTGCATGCGCCGCCGTGAGAGCTGGATCGTCTGCCCCGAAACGCCGATCCACGCGCGCCGGACGCGTCCCTCGGCGATGAGCTGCGGGATGACGAGCTGCGCGGTGCTCACCGGGACGGCGAAGCAGATGCCCTGCGCGCCGCTGATGATCGCCGTGTTGATGCCGACGACCTGACCGCGCGAATCGACGAGCGGGCCGCCGGAGTTGCCGGGGTTGAGCGCGGCGTCGGTCTGGATCACGGCATCGATCACCCGACCGGACTGTGCGCGCATCGTGCGACCGAGCGCGCTCACGACGCCCGACGTCACCGTGGAGGCGAAGCCGAGCGGGTTGCCGATCGCGATCACGATCTGGCCGGGACGCAGTCGAGTGGAGTCGCCGAGCGGCGCGGCGACGAGCGAGGGCGCATCCACGCGCAGCACGGCGAGGTCGGTGTCCGGATCGCGTCCCACGATCTCCGCCGGCCCACTCGTGCCATCGGCGAAGGTGGCGCGGATGCGCGTCGCGCGCTCCACGACATGGCTGTTCGTGAGCATGAAGCCGTCGGGGGTGAACACGAATCCCGAACCACTTCCCGCCGGCGCTGGCGCGGCATCCGCCGCGCGGCCTCGCGAACGACGACCGCGCCCCTCGCCCGGTGCCCACACCTCGAGATGCGCCACCGACGGACCGACGCGCTCGACCGCGCTCACCACGGTGGCCGAGTAGGCATCGAGCAGCTCGGCGTCGCCACTGGTGGTGCGTGGTTCACCGGTCGTCGCGTGAAGCTCGGCACTGCCGCCGAGCAGCTGAAGCATCGTCATGGAGCCGACTCGCAAAGGCTAGGAATGAGGCTTGTGGCGGCGGATCGCCAACGTTGCATCCGCCAGCCGCGTCGCGTACGCCGAGGGGGATTCATCGTCGCCGCGCGGCGGTAGCAGAAAGTGCGGATCGTCGGGCTGGCCTTCGTGATGCGCCGGCGGCTCGTCCACCATCAGGTCGCCGCCGCGAGCCTCGACCGCCCGCTCGAACGCCTCGACCTGCTCGAGGAGCAGCACGATCGCATCGGGAGAGTCGCTCTCGTGCACCGCGACGCCGCGCGCGGTCAAGCGGCCGGCGAGAGACTCGGCGACGCGTGCGAGCTCACCGTCGGCGTCGCGCGGGGTGCTGTTCGGCTGGGTCATCGTCCTTCTCTCCGGATGTTTGGTGGAATCCACGATCCGGGCACCGAAGTTCCCATCGGTGCCGGCAGCGGTCGTTCGCCCGCAGGAAGCGCACCCGGCCCTGTCAGGGGGACTGGCGCGACACGTACTATTCGGCATGACGC
>DASSIC010000012.1:0-7394 GCA_035692325.1 Gemmatimonadaceae bacterium
TTCGTGTGCTTCTGCACGCAGAGGTCCCGACAGGTCGTCGGCGTCCGGTCGAACGCGGCGGAGAGCACGCAGTGCTCGATCGTCATCCCCTCCGGACGGCCATAGAGAAAGACGTCGAAGCCGGCGCCCTCCCACGGTGCAGAGACGGCGAGCAGCTCGTCGGTGGTGAGCTCGAGCGACAGCATCACGCGGCGCGCACCGAAGCGGAACAGCTCTGCGGCGGTGTGCTGATTGAAGCAGTTCACCGCGTAGTCAGCCACGACGTCGCGTCCCGCGCGCGCGAGCTCGGCCACCAGCCCGACGTGGCCGCTCACGATGGGCAAGCCGAGGTCAAGCCACTTCTGGACGACGCGACGCTCCTCGGGACGCACGATCGTCGGCGTGCGAAGGCGCAGCGTCACGCCCTGCGCGCGCAGCTCCTCGGCGAGCGCCTTGACGCGCGTCACCGGCGGCGTGGGATGCCGCAGGAAGGGATCGAGCACGATGGTGGTCGCACCGGCCGACGCGGCGACGCGGGCGTCATCGAGCGTGAAGACCGAGGCGACGAGGTCGAATGGGCGCGTGGGACGTGGGTCCTCAGACGTGGAACGTGAGACGTCGAACGTCCCACGTTCCACGTGCTCATTGGCAAGCACTGCGTCGATACGCGACCGTCGCTCGGCGACTTTGGCCTGGTGCGCCCAGTCGCGCCGCTGCAGCAGCTCGTCGACGGCCGACTGCCGCAGATGATTCAGCTCACTGATCGGGAGGAACAATCCCGATGCGAGCGCGCCCATCTCGAGCGTGCCGAGGGCGAAGGGGGTCTCGCCGAGCCGGCCGAGCTGCTCGCGCAGAGAGGCAACGTCCAGCGCGCGCTTGGATGCCGGGGCGAGGTTGATCTCTGTCCGCACGGTGACAGTCTCGCCGTCGGCGACGAACGCCGCCTTGAGCGGCCCGCCCGCGCTGCCGAAGAGTCGGACGTCGAGGCGCGTCTTGCGCGCGCGGAGCTCCGAGGGGAGCGCGGCGTAGCTCGCCCGCGCGCGCTCGAGCAGCGCCGCCTCGGACGACCGCACGACCCGCCAGCCGTCGCCCACGACGAGCCGCGGCGGAACGACGATCGCCTGTCGCACGCCGTTGGCGTCGCGGGAGAGCGTGCGCACCTCGGCGATCGTGAAGCCGACGGTGGCGCCGCCGCGCGAGTCGGGTGCCTCGAAGCCAACGCCGTCGCCGACCATGAGTGGCGTGCTCACCTGCACGACGATCTCGCGCCCGTCATGACGCACCACGGCACCGAGCTCGCGGCCGCGATTGTCGGGATGATTGCGCGTCACGTAATCGCGTCCGGCGCGCCCGCCGTACATGCCTCCGGTGAAGCCGCGGCTGTAGATCTGCGCGAGGGGCTCCACGTCGGTGGACGGCGGCGCGGTGCGATCGCCCGCCGCCAAGCGATCGAGGAAGGTGCGGTAGCCGTGCGTGACGGTCGCCACGTACTCCGGCCGCTTCTTCCGTCCTTCCACCTTGAGGCAACCGACGCCGGCGTCGGCGATGTCGGCGAGATGATCGGTCGCCGCGAGATCTTTCGCCGAGATGAGAAAGCCGCGATCGAGCTCGACGTGATTGGTCACGTCGTCCAGGACGTAGTCCTTGCGGCACGACTGCGCGCAGGAGCCGCGGTTCGCGCTGCGCTCGGAGATCATCCCGGACATGTAGCACTGTCCGCTGTACGAGATGCACAGCGCGCCGTGCACGAAGGTTTCCAGGCCGAGCTCCGGCACCGCCGAGCGGATGGCGCGGATGTCGTCGAGCGTGTTCTCGCGCGCGAGCACGACGCGCTCGATGCCCAGCTCCTGCATGACGCGCGCGCCGCTCTCGTCGTGCACGGTCATCTGCGTGGAGCCGTGAATCTCGAAGCCGGGATACACCGTCTGGATGAGCCGCACGAGCCCGATGTCCTGCACGATCGCCGCATCGACGCCGCGATCGATGGCTTCTCCCAGGAAGACGAGCGCGTCGGCGAGCTCGGCCGGCTTGAGCAGGATGTTGAGCGTGAGGTAGATCCGGCGCCCGCGCTCGTGGGCGAGGCGACAGGCTTCGCCGACTTCCTCCAGCGTGAGCTGCGCCCCTTCGTCGCGCGCGTTGAAGCGCTCGGCGCCGAGATAGACGGCGTCGGCGCCATTGGCGAGGGCGGCGCGCACCGCCTCCAGGGAGCCGGCTGGCGCGAGCAGTTCCGGAACGGGAAGGCGCGGCATAAGCGTTGAAATGTAACGCTTTACGACGGCCGATGGCAGTCGGCGACGCGGTGCGCGACGAGATGCGGGCGGCTAGCGAGAGCGCAGCGTGACCAGCAGCACCGGTCGCATCGATCCCTTGAGCCCAAAGCGCAGGCTGGCGTCGGCGACGGAGAGGTAGCGTACCTCGGACACCTCGGCCGTCGTCATCCGCGCGAGCTCGCTGACGGGTACGAACTCGCCGCCATTCACCGACACCTGCACCCCTTCCGGGTGGCCGCGGAGGTCACCGCTGCGGGTGTTGAGAAAGCGCGGGCGCAGGTGCCGCACCGCCTCGAGCACCGTGCTTCCGGCGACCGACGGGTCCGCGAGCTCCTCCTGCGTGATGACATCCGAGTCGCTGACCCGGGCGCCTGGCGTGGACGTCGCGCCGCGCGGGGACGAGGCGCAGGCGAGGCTCAGCGCGACGATCAGGAGGGACGAGGTGAACGGGGGACGGTGCCAGGTCAGCATGGTGTCCTACCGAGTCGAGTGGAACCGATCGCACGGACAATCAGCCGAGGAGCCGATCCTCGATCAGGACTCCTCGTCGCGGTCGAGCCATCGCCTCGGGACGAAGCGCAGCAGCAGCGCGACGGCCAGCACACCGATGGCCGCGAAGCGCACGTTGGCGTCGTCGGCGCGATAACCATAGCCCCAGATCACCACGCCTGCCACCAGCAGCACCGTGCGGGCGAGGAGCAGCCGCTTCACTCGGGTCGAGTCTTCCATTCGATCGCCTTTCGCAATCCGGTTCGGAAGTCGTCGGTCGCGCGTGCCTCGACGTTCGTCACGACGCCGGCGGCGATGCCGTCCTCGAAGGAGAGGGAGTCGAGCTTGTACAGCAGCCACTTCGTGAGCGCCAGCGCGGTGGCCGGCGCCTGACTGATCTGCTCGAGGGTCGCGTTGATGTCCTCGTCGAAGGTCGCGGCGGGGACGACGCGGCTCACGAGACCGATGCGCTCCGCCTCTTCGGCGCTGATGATCCGCCCGGTGAGCACGAGGTCGGCGGCGTGCTTCTCGCCCACGGTGCGGCGCAGCATCGTCATGATGAGCGCGGGCACGAACCCCATGCGCACCTCGGGATAGCCCAGCTCCGCGTCGGCGTGAGCGAGCACGACGTCGCAGGCGGTGGCGAGTCCAGCGCCGTCGGCGAGCGCGCGGCCGCGCACGGTGCAGACGACGGGCTTCATGAGCGCGCGAATCGCGAGCAACACCCGGCCGAACGCCTCGGCGTCCGCGCGGTGCGCCTCACTGCCCGCGTCGCGCGTGCGCTCCCAGGCGTCGAGGTCGGCGCCGTGGCTGAAGTCGTCGCCCTCGGCGCCGAGGTGGATGACGCGACAGCTCGCGTCGCTCTCGAACTGCGCCAGCGCCGAGAACAGGTCGTCGGACATCTGGCGGTCCAGCACGTTGTTCTCCTCCGCGCGGGCGAGGATGATCCGCCCGATCGGCCCGTCGCGGAGGAGCTTGATGCGCGTCACGGGCGTGCGGCGGGAAGCTCGAGCGCGCGCGCCTGCTCTTCGGAGATGTCGAGCACCATGCGGAGCATGGCCGTCGAGAACACCTTCCCCTGCGCGTCCGTCTTGAGCGAGAGCGTTCCGCCGCCGTCGAGCGCGCCGTGCAGCAGGAAGTTCAGTGCATTCAGGTTGGGCAGCTCATAGCGCTCGACGTCGCCGGTGATGACCCCGGCGAAGTGCGCGCGCACCCGGTCGAGGGTGAGCTGCTCGCGGAGCACGGGATACCACTCGGGCTTGAGCGCGATCACGCCGACGTTGGCCGTGTCGCCCTTGTCACCGGAGCGCGCGTGCGCGATGTCCACCAGGCGGACCTTCATGACACCACCTCGACCTTCGTCTGCACGACGCGCTTGTCCACGAGCGCGGGCCAGTAGGCCACGATCTCCTCGACCTTGGGCCGGCCGCCGGCGAACCCCGTGACGCTCGGCGGCCCGTTCAGCACGAGCGGCGCGAGCTCGCGGGTAAAGCGCTCGACCGCCTTGCGGTCGGGCGAGCGGACCCCGATGCGAAGCTGCACTTCCTGCGCCTCGCCCGTGACTGGCTCCAGCGGACCGTGCGTGGAATTCACGCCGACGTACTCGGTGAGGAGCTGGTCGAACTTCAGCCCCATGTTGTCGAGCCGCTCGCGCAGCACGCGATCGGCCAGCCGCGCCTTGTCCATCGCGTCGGGCCAGGCGTAGACGAGCGTGCCCACCGCCTTGAAGCCCGCGCGGTAGGCGATGGAGACCTTGAGCTTGTCGGTGGCGGGACGCCCCTTGATCCCGTGCACGCGCACGCGATCGGGCCCGTCGTCGGCGAGATGGATCGTCGTGAAGTCCGCGACGACGTCGGGGGTGATGTAGCTGTGCGGATCGCCCATCTCGTACACGCACTGCTCGGTGACGGACGGGACGTTGATCCGACCGCCGGTGTTCGGGTGCTTCACGATCGTGAAGGTGCCGTCGGCACGCGCCTCGACGATCGGGTAGCCGACGTTCGCGAGATCGGGGATGTTTCGCCAGTCGTACAGGCAGTTGCCGCCGGAGCACTGCGCGCCGCACTCGATGATGTGCCCCGCGATGATTCCCGCGGCCAGGAGATCCCAGTCGGTGGCGCCCCAACCGAACTCGTGCCGCAGCGGCGCCATCGTGAGCGCCGTGTCCGTGGAGCGGCCCGTGACGACGACGTTGGCGCCCTTCGCCAGCGCCTCGACGATGGGCGTGGACCCGATGTAGGCGTTGGCCGACAGGACGCG
The DNA here is from genome assembly GCA_035692325.1 of Gemmatimonadaceae bacterium. Taxonomy (GTDB): domain Bacteria; phylum Gemmatimonadota; class Gemmatimonadetes; order Gemmatimonadales; family Gemmatimonadaceae; genus AG11. The sequence goes on from DASSIC010000012.1 coordinate 4,998, forward strand.
GTCGCGCACCGTGCTGAGCGCCTCGCCGGTCTCCATGTGCGTCAGGGCATGGCCCGACGCAATCAGCTCGTCGAGCCGCGGCAGCAGGTCGTCGCCCGTGACGACGCCGACGCGCACCTTGCCCGCGGCGCCGGCCTTGCGCGCCACGTCGAGCACGGCCTGCGCGCAGGCGACGGGGTTCACGCCGCCGGCGTTGGCGATCACCTTCACCCCGCGATTCACGACGGCGGGGAGCACGCTCTCCATCGCGCCGATGAAGTCGCGCGCGTAGCCCATGGCCGGATCACGCTCCTTCTGCTTCTGCAGAATGGACATCGTGACTTCGGCGAGATAGTCGAGCATGAGGTAGTCCACCGGACCGCCCTCCACCTGGCGGCGCGGGGCATCGAGCCAGTCGCCCCAGAAGCCCTGGCCACTGGCGACACGGACGATCCTGTCCTTGTTCGATACGGTCATGTCGTTCTCAGTTTACGGAATGCACGGAACGGACGAAAACAACGGAACGGGCGGATCAAACCAAATGCCTGTTGTTCTCATCTGCAGTTTTCGTCGTTTCCGCCTGTTCCGTGTATTCGGTTTGAACAGAATGCACGGAACGAACAGAAACAACGGAACGGGCGGATCAAACAACATTCCTGCTATTGTGGATCTGCCGGTTCAGTCCTTTCCGCCAGTTCCGTGCATTCTGTTTCTTGCTCGGAAACTTAGTCTTGGGAAGAACTCACGACCGATCCGGCAGTATGAACGCCCCGAGGTGTGGCCCCGGATTGGAGAGCGAGGCACGGAGCGCGTGCGCGAGCACGTCGCGCGTCTCCTCGGGATACACGATCGCGTCGACGTAGCCGCGCGCCGCGGCGTAGCGGGCATCGAGCTGATGCTCGTAGTCGGCGCGCATCTCGTCGACGGCGCGCTGGGTATCCGGATCGAGCGGCCGCTTCTCGGCGGCTGCCCTGGCGATGGACGGACCATGCACCGCCTGTACGGCGCTCTCGCCCTCCATCACCGCCATGCGTCCCGTGGGCCACGAGAAGATGAAGTCGGGATCGAATCCCTGGCCCGCCATGGCGTAGTAGCCGGCACCCGACGCGTGGTTCACGGTCAGCACGAGCTTGGGCACGCGTGCGGTGGCCATCGCCTCCACGAAGCGCGCGCCCGATCGGATGACGCCCGCGTGCTCGGACTCCGGCCCGACCATGAAGCCCGACACGTCCTGCACGAAGAGCAGCGGGATCCCTTCCCGATCACAGCGCTCGATGAAGAAGGCGACCTTCTCCGCACTCTCGGCGTACACGATGCCGCCGAAGCGCGGCTTCTCGCCGGCGCGTCCCTTCACGAGGCCGCGCTGGTTGGCGATGATGCCGATCGACAGCCCGTCGATGCGGGCGTCGGCGCAGATCATCTCCTTGGCGAGATGCTCCTGGAACTCGTTGAGCTTTCCGTCGTCGACGATCGCGCGGAGGATCTGGTGCATGTCGTAGGACATGCGGTGGTCGCTCGGGAGCAGATCGTACAGGGCGTCGCTCGCGCTCGATTTGGTCTCGGGGGCGCTGCGCGTCACGGGCCCTCCGCCGCTCGCTCTCCTCGCGTCTGCGGGCCCGTGTCGCTCCGCGCTCTCTGCCATCGTGTGAGGCTTCGGCAGTACGGCGATCAGCTCCCGGAGCTTGTCGAGACACGCATGGTCGTCGTCTACCGCGTAGTGCGCCACGCCGCTGACCTGCGTATGCGTGAGGGCACCGCCCAGCGTTTCGCTGTCGATCGTCTGGCCGGTGGCGCCCTTCACCAGATTGGGGCCGCCAAGTCCCATGAACGACGAGCCCTTCACCATCACGATCAGGTCGGAGAGCGCGGGCAGGTAGGCGCCGCCGGCGATGCACTGCCCCATCACCGCGGCGAGCTGCGGAATGCGCAGGTAGCGCCGCATGATGGAGTTGTAATAGAAGATCCGGCTCGCGCCGTACTGGCCGGGGAAGACGCCGCCCTGATACGGCAGGTTCACCCCCGCCGAATCGACGAGGTACACGATCGGCACGTGGCAGCGCATGGCCACTTCCTGTGCGCGCAGGATCTTGCGGATCGTCTCCGGCCACCAGGAGCCCGCCTTCACCGTGGCATCGTTGGCGACGACGACGACGGGCCGTCCATGCACGAGACCGAGTCCCGTGACGACGCCCGCCGACGGCGCCTGGCCCTCGTACTGATCGTAGGCGACGAGCAGCCCCAGCTCGATGAACCGAGCGCCCTGGTCGCAGAGCCCCTCGACGCGCTCGCGCGCCGTGAGCTTGCCCTGCTTGTGCTGCTTCTCGGCCTTGTCGGGACCGCCGCCCTGTCGCAGGCGATCCTCGAGCGCGCGGATCTCGGCGCTCAGCTCGCGGAGCCGGCTCGTCACGGCCGCGTCAG
>DASSIC010000013.1:0-11311 GCA_035692325.1 Gemmatimonadaceae bacterium
CCTGATAGCCCTTGGTGAAGTAGTCGCCCTGGCTCTCCACCTTGAACGTCTGGCCGTAGTTGGTGGAGTTGCGGTAGTTCGGCATCAACACGGCGTAGCCCGCGCCGGCGTACACCTGCGAGCCGTACCCGCCGTTGAAGCCAAGGACGTCCGCCGCCGCCGGCCCGCCATGGATCGCGACGATGAGCGGGTAGCGGCGTCCCGGCTGATAACCCACCGGCTTGACGAGGATGCCGCCAACCGACCTTCCGTCGGCGGAGGTCCAGGTGATCTCCTCGGCGTTCCCCAATGCGGTCTGCCGCACCCACGGATTGGCATCGGTGAGCTGCACCCACGCACTGCGCGTTCCCAGCTCGCGCGCGCTCGGCACCGTGTAGAGCGTCGAGGGGGTGTGCGGATCGGCGTAGTTGATGATGATCTTTCCCGTCTCGTCGTTCTCGTTCGCCGAGACGCTCGCCTGCTCGCGGATCACCGGCCGCACCGTGTTGGATGCGACGTCGAGCGCCAGCACCTGGTTCGTCGCCTTCACGCCCTCGTTGAAGTAGATCGTCGCGCCGTCCTTCGACCAGAAGTCGATCGTCACGTCACCGTCGAACCCCGCGCCGAGCTTGCGGAAGGGTGCGCCGCGCGCGCCGACGTCACGCAGGTACACGCGCTGGTTGTGCATGAAGACGAAGTCGTCCGGCGCCGAGAAGGCAACGGTGCGGCTGTCCGGGGAGAAATTCACGGCGCTCTCGGCGATCTCCGTGTTCTTCGAGATGCGCTCGATCTGGCCGGTGGCGACGTCGAGCAGATAGAGGTCGGCGTTGATGTTCTGCTCGAGGATGTTGCGGTCGTACCGGTTGGCGGAGATGCCGCGAAACCCGATCCACTTGCCGTCGGGGGAGATGTCGAAGTCGCCGACGCTGTAGCTCGTGTCGCGCGTGAGGCGCGTCGTGCGCTTCGTGTCGAGGTCGAGCGCCCAGAGGCTCGAAACGGGCACGTCGGCGTTGCGCACGCGCACGTCGAATCGCTTCTCGAGACGAAGGCGTTCGTCCGGATCGGTGGTGTCCGCCGTGACGAAGTAGATCCGCTTCGAGTCGGGCGACATCCGCCACAGGCCGATGCCATTCGAATGCCGCGTGAGCTGCGTCGGCTTCGCGGAGTCGCCCGTCGCGAGCGCGGCGACGGGCAACGCGTACAGCTGCTCCTGCGTCACGGGGCCGCTGCGATACACGAGCCACGCGCCGTCCTTCGAGAAGGCGTAGGTGCTCACTCCGTCCTTCGCCTCGGTGATCTTCCGCGCTTCCCCTCCATCGGGCCGCATGAGATAGAGCTGGTAGCTGGCGCCTCCCATGCCGCCACCGACGGCGGGGGGAAAGTACGGCGCGCCGGGACCACTCGTCGGCAGGGTGCTGGCGCGGTTGGCGGCGGCGTCGCGCGCCGCGTCGCGGTCGGACAGGAACACGAAGAACCTGCCGTCGCGCGACCAGGCCGGTGCGGTCTCGTTCTTGTCCGCCGTGAAGGTGAGACGGCGCGTGCTCGCCACGCCCTGAGTGGTGGAGACGACGTACAGATCGTTCTGGCGGCGCGCCTCCTTCCAATCCGGCACGCTGAGCGTGTAGAGCAGCCACTTGCCGTCGGGGCTGGGCGTCGGCGAGCCGACCTGGCGCATGTTCTGGACGTCGAGCCACGTCATGGGACGGGTGGCCGACGAGGACGTGGCGGTGACGGCCTGCGCGATCAGCGGTCGCGGTGCGGGGGCGAGCAGCGCGGCGAGCGCGACGATCGCGGCAAGACGGGCGGGGAGGGAACGGTCCATCATCGATGCTCCGGTAGGGACGAGGTCGAGATGCTCTGGGCTTCTACGCGCTGCAGCGTGCCGACGCTGCAACCGAACCCCGCCACAATGGACGGTGCGACGTGGATGCGCCACCTGTCCCCGGCACCGCGACGTCGGGCACGGGCCGTGCGACGCTCGTCGCCTGCAGCGACTCCGTCCCCGAATCCCTTCCATGCCCAGACCAATCTTCGATTCATCGCCGGGGCGCTCCCTGGTCGCCTGTGTCACCGCGCTGCTGACCCTCGCGTGCGCCACGGACGACGGTGCCGCGCGGCGCGACAGCATCGTGGCGGCGGCCGAAGAGGCGTACGCCGCCTCCCACAAGGCCAGCGCACCCGCGGACACGACGGACAGCACGAGCCGCGGCCCAGCGCCGCTCACCGACAACAACATCATTGCCCGGTTGGCGCAGGGCGATCGCATGGAGGTGCAGGCGGCGAAGATCGCCGTGAGCAAGGCGACGAGCCCCATGCTGCGAGCCTTCGCGCGCGAGATCGCCGACAATCACTCGGCCGCCGAGAACGACGCCCGCACGCTGTCGCAGCGCCTGAAGATCCCCGAACAGCCGGCCGCAACGGATACGACCAAGGCGCATCAGCAGAAGCTGATGACGCAGCTCAATGCGTTGCCGAAGGGGATGGCGTTCGACACGACGTACGTCCGGCATCTCGTGGATGCGCATACGGCCACGCTGAAGGAGGCGAAGGCGTTCGAGTCGAAGGCGACGCATCCCGAGGTGAAGAAGCTGCTCCAGGGCGCCATTCCCGAGCTGGAGCGGCACCTCGGCCGGGCGCGCGTGATCGGGAAAGCGCTGACGGCGGCGAAGAAATAGCGGACTCGTCAGGGCGACAGGTCGGGCGCACCGCAGAGGTCTCGGCCGACTTGACATCGAATATCTTAGTAGTGAGATTTATCGGCGGAGGATCCATACCATGACCAACGCGACACAGACGGACCTGCGCCTCACCGGCATTCATCACGTCAGCTCGATCAGCGCCCACATCGGGCGCTCGCACGACTTCTACACCCGCACCCTCGGTCTCCGTCCGGTCATAAAGACGGTGAACCAGGACGACACGAGCATGTACCACCTGTTCTTCGGCGACGGAGCGGGCACGCCGGGCTCGGACATGACGGTGTTCGACATTCGCGGCGCCGCACGCGAGCACCGCGGCAACAACAGCATCACCCGCACGAACTTCCGCGTCAGCGGCGACGACGCACTCGACTGGTGGGCGTCGCGCTTCGACGCGCTCGGCGTGCCGCACGCCGCCGTGACCACACGTGGCGGACGGCAGGTGCTGGACTTCGAGGATTCCGAAGGGACGCCGCTGGCGCTCGTCGACGACGGAGGCGCGGGCGGAGCCTTTCCATGGCGCGACAGTCCGGTGCCGGCCGCTCGGCAGATCCGCGGCCTGGGCTACACGGAGATCACCGTGCCCGTGCTCGCGCCGACGGACCGCTTTCTCGTCGAGGCGCTCGGACTGCAGCCCGATCGCACGTATCCCGTCGCCGACGCGCCGCGGTACGCCGTACACGTCTACCGGATCGGCGACGGCGGTGCCCACGCGGAAGTCCATGTCAGCGTGCGCGACGATCTGCCGCGTGCTCGCTACGGCGCAGGCGGCGTGCATCACGTCGCCCTGCGTGTGCCGGACGGTCAGCAGATGGAAGACTGGGTGGCTCGGCTCGACGCGGCCGGATACCGCAACAGCGGCATCGTGGATCGGCACTACTTCACGTCGGCCTACGTGCGCGAGCCGAACCACGTGCTGTTCGAGCTGGCGACCGACGGCCCCGGCTTCGAGGTGGACGGCCCACTCGACGCCGACCGGCTCTCGCTGCCGCCCTTCCTCGAGCCGCGGCGGGCGGAGATCGAAGCGAAGCTGCGACCCTTGACGACGAACGACGCGAGGGCTTCCGCCGCTCGCGTGGAGGCATAGCGACATGGAGCTGGGCGGCATTCACCATCTGACGGCGGTGTCGGCGAAGATCCGCGACAACCACCACTTCTACACGGGCACGGTCGGCATGCGGCTCGTGAAGCGCAGCGTGAACCAGGACGACACGAGCGCCTATCACCTCTTCTACGCCGACGCGAAGGGGAGCCCGGGAACCGACCTCACCTTCTTCGATTGGCCGGTAGATCGCGAGCGGCGTGGCACCCACGCCATCACGCGCACCGGGTTGCGAGTTGCCGGACTGGGCGCGCTCGAGTGGTGGCGGCAGCACCTGAACGAAAAGGGCGTGCGCGCCGGGGAGATCGCCGAACGCGACGGCCGCCTGACGCTCGACTTCGAGGACGGCGAGGGACAGCGCATCGCGCTGATCGATGACGCGGGGCAGGGCGACGCGCATCCGTGGAGCCGCAGCCCGGTTCCCACGTCGCACCAGGTGCGCGGCCTCGGGCCGATCACGATGAGCGTGCCGAAGCTGAAGCCCACCGACGTGGTGCTGCGAAAGGCGCTCAACATGCGTCCGGTGCGCGAGTATCCGCATCCGGAGGACGCGCGGCAGAAGGTGCACGTGTACGAGATGGGTCCGGGCGGTGCGGGCGCGGAGCTCCATGTCGCCGTGCAGCCGGGGCTTCCCGTGACGCGACAGGGCGCCGGCGGCGTGCATCACGTGGCGTTCCGCACTCCGGACGCGGACTACGACGCGTGGGCGGAGCGGCTGAACACGCTCGGCATTCCAAACAGTGGCAAGGTGGACCGCTACTACTTTCGCAGCCTGTATTTCCGCGAACCGAATGGCATCCTGTTCGAGATCGCGTCGGACGGCCCCGGGTTCGCCGTGGACGAGAACGAAGCGACGCTGGGCGAGCAGGTCGTGCTGCCGCCTTTCCTGGAGCCGCGTCGCGAGGAGATCGTATCGAGGCTGAAGCCGATCGACTAGCGGAACACGGGCGATCGTGCGCCGAGCTCGGCCACGATCTCGTACGAGCGCACCCGCGCCGCATGATCGTAAACGTGGGTGGTCACCATCAGCTCGTCGGCGCTGGTCTGGGTGATGAACGCGTCGAGGCCGCGGCGGACCGTATCGGGGCCGCCGACGATCGCGTGGCGGAGGGTGCGCTCCACCGAGGAGCGCTCCCATTCCGACCAGAGTCCATCCATGCTGTCCACCGGCGGCTGCAGCTGCACCGGACGACCTCGCTGCAGCGCGAGGAACTGCTGCTGGAGCGAGGTGGCGAGCCGCCGCGCTTCGACGTCGGTCTCGGCGGCGACCACGCTCACGCCCAGCATGGCGTACGGCAACGGATGCTCGTCCGATGGCTGGTAGCCCTCGCGATAGAGCCGCAGCGCCGCGAGCATGTGGTCCGGCGCGAAGTGCGACGCGAAGGCGAACGGAAGTCCGAGCATGGCCGCGAGCTGGGCGCCGAAGGTGCTCGATCCCAGTATCCACACCGGCACGTGCAGTCCCGCACCGGGCACGGCGCGCACGAGTTGATCGGGCTCGGCATCGCGGAAATACGACAGCAGCTCGGCGACGTCACGCGGAAAGGAGTCGGCGGCACTCGGGTCGCGTCGGAGCGCCTGGATGGTCACGCGATCGGTGCCGGGCGCGCGGCCGATGCCGAGGTCGATGCGCCCGGGGAAGAGCGAGGCCAGCGTCCCGAACTGCTCGGCGATCACGAGGGGCGAATGGTTCGGCAGCATGATCCCGCCGGCGCCCACGCGAATGCGCGACGTTCCCGCCGCGACGTGTCCGATGACGACGGAGGTCGCCGCGCTGGCGATGCCGATCATGTTGTGATGTTCGGCCAGCCAGTAGCGATTGAACTCCCACCGCTCGGCATGCTGTGCCAGGTCGAGGGTGTTGCGGAACGACTGTGCGGCGTCGCTGCCGGCGACGATCGGCGAGAGATCGAGCACGGAAATCGGTATCATGCGCGTCAAATCCGCCGTGGGTGAAACTCGTTCCGTTCTCCCGCGATGCCTGCGACGGCCCGGAGGACCGCGATGGAACGCTAGAGGCTCCCGCTCGGCCGGGAGTTCCGCGCCAGCGCCTGGTACTCCTGTGTAGGCAGCGCGGTGAACGTCTCCGTCGGCGCGGTGCGCTGCCCGCGCAGCGACGCGATGACCAGGTCGGCGTCGTCGGGCGTGCCGCCGAGCGTGAGCAGGGCATAGTGCGCCATGCTCAGGGCCGCCTCGCGCTCCGAGTACACCGCCCGCCCCGCGGCACCGGGCTTCGAGAGGTACTCCTCGAAGTACGACTGCTCGGCCGCGCTGTGCGTGCGCACGGCAACGGCGATCTCCGGATTGGCGTGGCGCGCCACCTCGACGATGCGTCGCGCGCGGAAGGGCTCGGGTGCGGTGACGACGAGCAACCGCGCGCTCGCGATGCCGGCGCGCTCGAGGACGTCGGGCCGCGTGGCGTCTCCGAGGATGGCGCGCTCGCCGCGCTTACGCAGCCCGCCCACGATGCGCTCCTGCTCCTCCACGATCACGTAGCGCGCGCCGGCGCGCGTGAGCGCGTCGGCCACCGTGGTGCCGACGCGGCCATGGCCGATCAGTACCACATGTCCCGCCAGCGGAGGCCGCGGCGAGCCGGGCACGCCATCCGCTTCGCGCCGTCGGGGACGTGGCCGCATGACACGCATCACCGCCGAGACGACGGGGCCGTTCACCGTGATGGCGATCAGCGCGGCGGCGATCACCAGTGCCTGCAGCTCACGCGACAGCAATCCGAGCGACACGCCGAGCGCGGCGACCACGAACGAGAACTCGCCGATCTGCCCCAGCGCCGCGGCGACGATGAGCGCCGAGCGCGTGCCCTGGCGCAGCAGGCGTAGCAGGACGAAGGAGAGCGCGCTCTTCCACACCACGATGACAAGGACGAGCACGAGCACGCGCGAGGTATCGCGCACGAGCACCGTCGGGTCGAACAGCATGCCGACGGAGACGAAGAAGAGCACCGCGAACGCGTCCTGCATCGGCAGCGCTTCGGCCGCGGCACGCTGACTCACCTCGGATTCGCTGATCACGGCTCCGGCGAAAAAGGCCCCGAGCGCGAAGGAGACGCCGAACAGCTCCGCCGCGATCGCGCCGACTCCGAGCGCGGTGCCGAACACGGCGAGGGTGAACAGCTCGCGGGAACCGACGCGTGCGACGTGCTCGAGCAGCCACGGCACGAAGCGTCGGCCCACGAAGACCATGAGCGAGACGAACAGCGCGATCTTGCCGATGGCGATCGCCACCGGGACGACCAGCGCGACGGTGCCGGGCGCACCGCTGCCTGCGCCGCGCAGCGCGGGGGCGACGGCGGGGAGCAGCACCAGCGCCACGACCATCGTGAGATCCTCGACCACGAGCCAACCGACCCCGAGGCGTCCTTCCGGCGAGTCGAGGGAGTCGCGTTGCTCGAGTCCCTTCATGAGGACGACCGTGCTCGCGACGCCGAGCGCGAGCCCCATCACCACGGCGCTGCCCCATGGCCAGCCCCATCCGTGACCCAGAAGCGCCACGATTGTCCCTGTAGTGAGCGTCTGGACGATCGCGCCGGGTACGACGACTCCGCGCACGGAGGCCAGGTCGCTCAGCGAAAAGTGCAGCCCCACGCCGAACATCAGCAGCACGACGCCAAGGTCCGCGAACTGGCTGGCCAGCCCCGAGTCGGCGACGTAGCCGGGGGTGAACGGGCCGACGACGATCCCTGCCACGAGGTAGCCGACCAGCGGCGGCAGTCCGAGCCGCGTGGCGAGCAGCCCGAGCGCGAAGGCGACGGCGAGGCCGACGGCGATCGTGGCGATGACTGCGGTGTCGTGCGGCAGGGCTCACCTCCGAAAGGCAGTTGCGACTCGACTCAAGGTACGGCCGAATCCCTCCCCGCGAATCCCCGATGCTTCCTGCGCTTCCTCTCGACGATCTGATCGGACGGACCTTCTTCATCGAGGGTGCGCCGTGGCGCTACCTCTATGACCGCGAGCGGCGACGCTTCGCGCTCAAGCGACTCGCGCCCTCGATCGAGTTCGAGCGGGCGCTCGAGCTCATCGCATCCGGCGAGCTGCTCTGGACGCCCCCGGAACGGTTCGAGGCCCTGCGTCCGGAGGTGGAGATCGGGACGGTGCAGCGGCACATCGCGCTGCTGGACGCCTTTCGGCGCTCACCCGCCTTCGCCGACTCGAAGGACTGGGCGCTTCCGGCGCGCATCGACGCCCGCATCTCGGAGAGTCGGGCGTGGCTGACGCGGCGCGCGCTGCGGTCGGGCGAAGGACCGGCGAGCTGACGTCAGCGCGCCAGCGCGTCGGCAGTGCGCCGGCGTGACGACGCGCGCCGCGCCCGCATGGCCGCGTGGACGCGAGCCGCGGCGGTTGGTCCGGCGCTCAGCGTCACGAGCGTCACCTCAGGCGACGCACCGAGGCGGAAGGGGATGCCCCAGTACCCGGTGCCCGGACTGATGTAGAGCAGCGCATCCTCGGATTGGTGCGCACCCATGGCGTGTTCGAGGAATGGCGACGCCAGGCTCCAGCCGAGTCGGGGGATGGCGAACTGTCCCCAGTGCGTGTGCCCGCTCAACGTGAGCGCCACGCCACGGCGCGCGAGCGACGGCCAGAGCGCGGGATTGTGCGCGAAGGCGATCACCACGGCGCCCTCGGACACCTGGGCAAGCGCTCGCTCCACGTCGGGTGCGGCGCGTGTCGTGCCCCGCGCGCCACCCGCCGGATCTCCGGTGCCGAGCAGCGCGATGGTCGATGCGCCGCGCGTGACGAGTCGGACGTCGTTCACGAGGACCGTCCCGAGATTCGCCTCGATGAGCGCGACCTCGACCGCGTCCCAGCCGGCGTACACGTCGTGATTGCCCGGGATCATGTAGACGCCGAGGGGCGCCTTCAGCCCGCCGAGCGCGCGCGCATAGGCCGCGACGTCCTCGGAGCGGTCGTCGATCAGGTCGCCGGTGACGGCGATGAGGTCCGGATCGAGGGCGCGAGCCGTTTGCACGACGCGCTCGAGGAATCGGCGCGACGTGTGCGGGCCCACGTGCAGGTCGGAGAGCTGCACGATGCGCAGCCCTTCGAACTCGGGACCGAGCCCCGGCACAGCGGTTTCCACCTTCCGCACGATCAGCTTGCCGGATCCGAGGTAGCCGAGCAGCAGCACCGTCGCGGCGACGAACAACATCACGGCGGCGAGCGCGCGGCCGGCTGTGATGCCGTGACCAAACGGCGCGCCCAGGAGCAACCCGATCAGCCCCGCGCCGGAGACGAGCGGCAGCATCAGCTGGGTGTACCAGAACGGCCGCACGACGAACAGCCGGAATCCGCGGCCGGGATAGAAGGGCCACCCGCGCCAGCGAATGAACACGAGGAGGGGAACGGTGGTGTAGATCGCGAGCGCGATGGTCGCGGCGGCCGCGGCGGGAAAGAGACCGGCGGCCAGAGTGACCAGCGTGCCCCACGCGAGCAGCAGATAGCCGGCGAAGCGCGTCGCGATCACGGCGACGCTGGCGCGCGGGCGGTGCGGACGTGGAGCAGTCATGTCTCTAAAGCTACCCGGATTTCCCTCGAAACGATCCCCGGCGTGCGGGTGGGGTATCGGGAATGCCGTTGGTGACGCAGGATACGGCATGGATCGTGTCGCCGGTGCTTCCTGCGCATCGTCCAGCTCGCCCTGTTTTTCACGTCCCATTGGTCCGATGCAGCAACCCGTTGAAGCCCCGACGCCCGAAGCACTCACCGACCTCGTCGCACGCTGCGATCAGATCAATCGGTTCGAAACCCAGCTCACGGCGGCGGAGGAAGCGCGCATCGCGGCGCTGGCGTCCGGCATCCTCGTGATGCGCCAGGTGCTCGAGCTGCCGGCTGTGGATCCGGAGAACCTGCCCACGCGGCAGGGCCGCATCCAGCACTGGGCGCTCACCGCGAGCCACCTCAAGGAGGCGGAGACGCCAGCGATTCACGCCGTGCGCGGTCTCTTCGTGTTGGATGAGCACGAGCAGGTGAAGGTGCTGGGGGACCGCACGTGGCGCGGCCAGTGGCGCTCCGTCACCCTGTGGAAGAACGGGGAGCTCGGCGTCTCGGCGGCGGCGATGCTCGAGTATCTGGCACGACTGACCAGCCTGGCCCAGAAGCGGGCGCCCGACGTGGCGCGCGCGCTTCTCATCCGCAGCCAGGCCGTGGCTGCCACTCACGGGCTGCTCGCCGTCGGGCCGCGACAGCGCGGGGGCTGACGCTCTTCAGTCCTGCAGCGTCTCGAGCAGCTCCAGGCAGTGCACCGCGAGCGCCTCGCTGTCGAACTCCCGGCCGTCGCTCGCTCTCCAGGCCAGCGTGTCGTCCGCACGCTCCACCGGGTGGAGCACCAGCTCACTGGCCACCTCGGCGCCCTTCGCGGGACGCGTTCCGCCGCGCCGGGTGACGACGCCCCGCCACAGCACCACCTGGAGCTCGCCGTGCGTCAGGTCCTGCGACGTGTCGGCGAACCAGGACACGCTGACCGCGCTGTTCGGCGCCTGGAGGACGCAGCCACTCGGCGTGCGGTGCTGCTCGACTTGCATCTTCGGCGCTTCGCCACGTCGCAGCGCCTTCTCCGGTGCGAGCTCGTCGAGCAGGCGCTCGACGCTGCGTTGCACCGCGTTGCGCTCCTTCAGCGTCGGCGGAATGGGCCGCGCCGTCTTCGTGAGGTCGTTCGGACGCTCGGAGTCCTGCATACATGCCCCACTTAGTGGAATCGAGGGGTGCACCGTGTACCCTTCTGAAAGGTAGCGTCCGGCGCGCGTTTCGTCGCGGGAAGCGGATATTCCGCGGTCGGAAGCGCAGTGCCGGGTATCGATCCTGCAGCCCTGGGCGACGTGCGTGCCGCGCCGCCACTCCTTCTCATTCGAGGACAATGGCCACGTCCCACATGCTGCGTCGGCGTCCGAGGCGGACCGCCGCGGCGACGTTCATCGTCGGACTCTCGCTTGCCTGCGCGACCCTCGTGCACACCGGAACGTCCGAGCTCGTGAATCGCGACTGGCGCCTGCTCTCGATTCGCGGGAAACGCATCATGCCCTCCTTCGGCATGCGCGAGCCCTATGTGCGGCTGTCCGGCGACAGCCTGCGCATGAGCGGATGGGGCGGATGCAATCGCATCAGCGGAACAGCGACGGCCGACGCCGACCATCTGGCCTTCGGTCCCATCCTCGCGACGAAGATGGCTTGCGCCGACGCACAGCTGAATCGCCAGGAATCCGACTTTCTCGCGGCACTCCGCGAGACGTCGCTCTACCAGATCCTCGGGGACACGCTCATCCTCTCGCAGGACAACGAGGAGCTGGCGCGGCTGACCGCAGGTTCGCGATGACCGCACCCACGCTGGCGACCCTGATCGGCCGAGCGCTGCGCCGGCGCTGCCCTCGCTGCGGGGGCGGCGACATCTGGCGCTCGTGGTTCAAGATGAAGCACGCCTGTCCCACCTGTGGACAGGTGTTCGAGCGGGGCGAGTCCCACGACTTCTTCATCGGCGCCTATCTGATCAATCTCGTGGTCGCGGAGCTGAGCGCGATCATCAT
>DASSIC010000014.1:0-5464 GCA_035692325.1 Gemmatimonadaceae bacterium
GAGTCTTCACTCCGGTCGAGATTGCCCAGCACGCAGCGAACAAGTACCTCGGCGTGCTGGTCGCCGCCAAGTATGCCCGTGCGCTGAACGAGTTTCCTGGCGGCGCGGCGCGCGACAAGAAGCTGACGACGAAGTCGCTCGAGGAGCTGGCGAAGGGCGACATCGACTATCGCGTCATCCCGCGCCGCCGGTCGGCCGAGTGATGCGCGGGGCGGAGGCGACGCGCCTCCGCCCGCGCCCGTTCCATCTCCGCACGTGACAGCAGCCCAGGTTCACCCATATGCCGGCCGACGCGTCCTGCTGGGCGTCGCCGGCGGCATCGCGAGCTACAAGACGGCGTGGCTGGCGCGGCTGCTCACCAAGGCCGGCGCCGAAGTGGACGTCGTCATGACGCGCGCGGCGACCGAGTTCGTCGGCGCGGTCACCTTCGAGGCGCTCACCGGACGCCGCGTGCACACGGGGTTGTTCGACGCGGGGCGCGCGCTCGATCACATTGCGCTCGCCAAGTCGGCCGACTGCGTCGTCGTCGCGCCGGCGACGGCGGACCTCATGGCGCGCGCCGCCACCGGGCAGGCGGATGATCTGCTGACCGCCGTGCTGCTGGCGACGGATGCGCCCGTGCTGCTCGTGCCGGCGATGAACGATCGCATGTGGGCACACGCGCAGACGCAGGCGAATGCCGCGCATCTGCGCGATCTCGGCTACGAACTGCTCGATCCCGATGATGGGATGCTCGCCGCCGGCGAAGGGAGTGGTCCGGGCCGCATGCCGGAGCCGGAGACGATCTTCGCCCACGTGGGCCGAGTGCTCGAGCGGCGCGATGGCCTGCGCGGTCGCACCGTGCTCGTCACGGCCGGTCCGACACGCGAGCAGATCGATCCGGTGCGCTTCCTCTCCAACTACAGCACGGGGAAGATGGGCGTGGCCATCGCCTCCGCGGCGTGGCGCCGCGGCGCGAAGGTCATTCTCGTCGCCGGACCGCTGGGTGTGCCGGTACCGATCGGGGTGACGCACGTGCCGGTGCAGAGCACGACCGAGATGCGTGATGCCGTCGCCGCCCACGTGGGCGACGCGGATCTGCTCGTGATGGCGGCCGCGCCAGCCGACTATCAGCCGACCGAACGCGCGCCGGGGAAGCTCAAGAAGACGGGGAGCGTGCGGGCGCTCGAGCTGCGCGAGACTCCGGACATTCTGCTCTCGACGAAGAGTGCGCGTCGGAAGGGCGCGGTGGCGGTGGGCTTCGCGCTGGAGACCGACGACCTGCTCGCCAACGCGCGCAGGAAGCTGGATGGGAAGGGGCTCGACATGGTCGTGCTCAACGCGGCGAACGAGCCCGGTGCCGGATTCGGCGTGGACACCAATCGCGTGACGATCGTGCGACGTGGTCAGGACGAACCCGAGCAGCTCCCGCTGCTCGACAAGCGCGAGGTCGCCGACGCGATCCTCGACCGCGCCGAGGCGCTATTCGGTGGACGCTAGAGACGCGCTGCGCCGGTATCTAGAGCAGCGGCGCGATCTGGGCGAGAGCGAGCTGGTGCTCGACTCCCTGAGCGTGGAAGAGGCGATGCGGCTGCTCGGCGCCGCGCGCGCCGGCTCGCCGGTTGCCGCACGTCCCGACCGCGACGCTTCGCCGGTCTCGAATGCGCCGCCGCGCGCGACCCCTGCGCCGGCGGATGTGACCGACTGGCGCGAGGCGGTGCGCGCCGCGGGGGGCGGGCCGGCGGCGAAGTCGCCGGTCGTGCCCACACCGAAGGTCGAACGCGTCGAGGAGCCCGTGCCGAAACGACCAGCAGAGCCGGCGCCCGATTCCGCCGTGCACGTGCCGTCCACGCAGGCGGGCGCGTCGATCGCGTCGCCGCTGGAGGACGTGCCGACCGGCCTCGTCGTGGGCGGCGCGTCGCGCGCGCTCTACGAGGATCCGGCATTCAAGCTGGCGACGCTTCAGGAGATCGCCGAGACCGTCGCCGGCTGCCGGCACTGCCCGCTCTATGCCACGGCGACCAATCCGGTGCCCGGCACGGGGAATCCCGACGCCGACTTCATGATCGTCGGCGAGGCGCCGGGAGCGAACGAGGACGCGCAGGGAGTGCCGTTCGTGGGGCAGGCGGGACAGCTCCTGACGAAGATCATCGAGGCGATCCACCTCAGCCGCGACGACGTGTTCATCGCCAACGTCCTCAAGCACCGGCCGCCCGGGAACCGTAATCCCCTTCCAGAGGAGGTTACGGCGTGCTCACCCTATCTGGTCCGTCAGATCGAGCTGGTGCGCCCCAAGGTCATTTTGGCCCTTGGCACCTTCGCCGCGCAGACGTTGCTTGAAACCAAGCTCACGATCGGTAAGTTGCGTGGCCAGATTCATCGCTACTACGGGGTGCCTCTGATCGTGACCTACCATCCCGCGGCTCTGCTGCGGAATCCCGCCTGGAAGCGCCCCACCTGGGAAGATGTCCAGCTCGCCCGTCGAATACTCGATCGCGCTCTCGCCGCCGGGGCGTGACCCGTACCGCGACCGGCGTCCTCCCTACTCGGAGGACGCCGAGCAGGCGGTGCTCGCCGCGATGTTGATCGACCAGGACGCCGTCATGCGGGCGTTCGAGGTCGTCGACGACTCCATGTTCTACGCCGAGCGGCATCGTCGCCTGTTCCGGGCGATGATGTCGATCACCGAGCGCGGAAGCGTCGTCGATCCGCTCACGCTCGCCGACGAGCTCTCGCGCAAGGGTGAGCTCGACGGCGCCGGCGGCAAGGACTACATCGGATTCCTCGTGGACGCGGTGCCGACGGCGGCAAATGTCGAGTACCACGCCAAGATCGTGAAGGAGAAGGCGCTGCTGCGCCGCCTGATCGAGGTCTCCACGGAGATCGTGGGCGAGGCGTTCAGCGGCGGCCAGACGGCCGACGAGCTGCTCGATCTCGCCGAGCAGAAGATCTTTCAGGTGGCGCAGCAGCGCACGTCGGAGGGCTTCTCGCGCATCAAGGAGCTGCTCTGGCCCACGATGGAGCGCATCGAGGCCATCCATGCCGGCGGCGAGGCGATCACCGGCATCGCGAGCGGCTTCAGCGACCTGGACGAGATGACGTCCGGATTCCAGCCCTCTGATCTCGTCATCGTCGCCGCCCGTCCCTCGATGGGCAAGACGGCGTTCGTGCTCAACATCGCGCAGCATGCCGCGATCGAGAAGGATCGCAAGGTCGCGCTCTTTTCGCTGGAGATGAGCAAGGAGTCGCTCGTGCAGCGCATGCTCACCGCCGAAGCGCGCATCGACGCGCAGAAGCTGCGGAAAGGGATGCTGCGCGACGACGACTTCCCTCGGCTCGCGCGCGCGGCGGGCATCCTGACGCACGCGCCGATCTGGATCGACGACACAGCCGGCATCACCCTGCTCGAGATGCGCTCCAAGGCGCGGCGGCTCAAGGCGGACCAGGGGCTCGACATGATCATCGTCGACTACCTGCAGCTGATGCAGGGGCCGGCGAACAGCGAGAGCCGTCAGCAGGAAGTGTCGCAGATCTCGCGCGGGCTCAAGGCGCTGGCGAAGGAGCTGAGCGTGCCGGTGCTGGCGCTCTCGCAGCTCTCGCGCGCGCCGGAGCAGCGCGCCGGCGATAGCAAGCGGCCACAATTGTCCGACCTGCGTGAATCCGGTGCCATCGAGCAGGACGCGGACCTCATCATGTTCATCTATCGCCCCGAGGTGTACGAGGGGCCGGTGGACAAGGACGGCAACTCGCTCGAGGGGCGCGCGGAGATCATCGTCGGCAAGCAGCGCAATGGACCGATCGGCTTCGTCAACCTGTTCTTCCACAAGAACTACACGCGGTTCGAGAACTTCACGAATCGCGCGCCGGCGCCCACGGGCGGCGGCGGGACGGAGGCTGGGCGCATCGGGCCCGGAGGGCACGCGCAGAAGTACGCGTGATCGGCGAACGCCGCCCGCCATACGCGAGCGTTAGCTTTCGCCCCATGAGCCCGAAGGCGAAGTCCATCTACCGCTGCACCGAGTGCGGCGCCGACCATCCCAAGTGGGCGGGGCGCTGCGACGTGTGCGGCGCATGGAACTCGCTCGTCGAGGAGGCGGCGCCCAGGTCCGCGGCCACCGGTGGCGCGAGCCGACGCGCGGGCGGGACACGCACCCTCGCCGAGGGGGGCAGCGTCGCCGTCACGCCGAGGCTGCGCGACGTGAGCGGCTCCGAGGCGCGACGCTGGAAGACCGGTCTCGACGAGTTCGATTTCGTCCTGGGCGGGGGCATCGTGCCCGGCTCGATGATCCTCATCGGCGGCGAGCCGGGCATCGGCAAGTCCACCCTGCTGCTGCAGGTGGCGGGTCGGCTGCAGGGCGCCGGGCATCCCACGCTCTATTCGTCGGGTGAGGAGAGCGCGCTCCAGATCAAGCTCCGCGCCGATCGCCTCGCCCACGACGCCACCGGCGACGTCACGCTCCTGAGCGAGACGAACCTCGAGACGATTCTCACCACCGCATCGGCGGTCGCGCCCGCGGTGCTCGTGGTGGATTCCATCCAGACCGTCTTCACGGGCGACCTCGAAGGCGCGCCGGGCAACGTGGGCCAGGTGCGCGAGTGCGCCGCGCGGTTGATGCGCTTCGCCAAGGAGAGCGGCACGGCGGTGTTCGTCGTCGGGCACGTCACCAAGGGGGGCGGCATCGCCGGCCCCAAGACGCTGGAGCACATCGTCGACACCGTGCTCTACTTCGAGGGGGAGAACTCGCTCGACCACCGCGTGCTGCGCGCCACGAAGAACCGCTTCGGCAGCGTGGACGAGATCGGCGTGTTCCGCATGGCGGAGGATGGCCTCGTCCCGGTGGCGAATCCCTCGGAGCTGTTCCTCGGCGATCGCAGCATGCATGCGTCGGGGAGCGCCGTCACCGCGCTGCTCGAGGGGACACGACCGATCCTGATCGAGGTGCAGGGGCTCGCCGCCAAGGCCGGATTCGGCACGCCGCAACGCGTCGCCACGGGTTACGACGGCCGCCGGCTTGCGCTGCTGCTCGCGGTGCTCGACAAGCGCGCCGGGCTGTCGTTCGGCCAGCTCGACGTCTTCCTCAACGTCGTCGGCGGCGTGCGGCTCTCGGAGCCGGCCGGTGATCTGGCCGTGGCGGTCGCGCTGGCGTCGAGCGTGTACGACCGCGCGCTGCCGCACGAAGCGGTGTTCGTGGGGGAGGTGGGCCTCGGAGGCGAGATTCGCCCCGTGTCCCAGGCCGAGCGACGGCTCGCGGAGGCGGCGAACATGGGGATGACGACGGCGTATCTCGCCGAACGTGCGGTGCCGAAGCGTATCCCGAAGGGGCTGCGCGCAGTGGGCGTGGGCACGATCGCCGACTTGTTCGAGCGTGTGTTTGCATGACTCCCGGCGAACCGACGCTCGACCCTTCGCGCGCGGCGTCCCGGGACTCGCGCGCGCTCATACGAGATGTCGGCGTCGTGATCGTCGCGGGCGGGAGCGGCTCCC
>DASSIC010000015.1:0-2107 GCA_035692325.1 Gemmatimonadaceae bacterium
CGGCACGAAGCGCGCGAACCAGTCGGTGCCCATCACCTCGTGACGACGCCAGCCGGTGAGCTGCAGGGTGAAGTCGTTCACGAAGGTGATGCAGCCGCTGGTGTCCAGGCAGACGGCGACCGATCGGACCGTCTCGAGCACGCCGCGGAATCGGGCCTCGCGCTCACGCAGCGCATCCACCACCGCACGCTCGGCGGTGACGTCGCGGAACGAGACGGCGACGGCGTACGGCCGCTCCGCACAGGCGATCGCTTCGCTTCCCTCGGCCGGCGCGATTCGCTTCGGGTGCACGAGTGGTCGCGCGTTGACGGCGATCCAGATGGGCGCGTTGTCGTTCGCGCGGCGAACGCCGATGATCACCTCGGCCTGCGCGCGGCGCGTGTGCAGCGCGACGAGGGCGGGGTGCGCCTCGCGCGGCATCTCGCCGCCGTCCTCGTCGACGATGCGCCAGTTCCAGTCGAGCAGGCCGCGGCCGACGACGTCCTGCGCCCGCAGGCCGAGGATGCGCTCTCCGCTCGGATTGAGCAGCTCGACGGTGCCGTCGGCCGAGACGATCGCGATCCCCTCACGCAGCACCTCGACGACGGCACGGTACTGCGCCTCCGTGTCGCGGGCGCGCGCCTCCTCGAGGCGCTGGGCGCTGACGTCGCGGAAGATCGCGCGGGTCGCGACGGGGACGCCGTCCACGATGCGGCAATCGGTCTCGCCGGACACGGTGACGCGGCGGCCATCCTTCGCGACGAGGCAGAGCTCCACGACGCTGGTGCGTCCCGGATCGGTGCACGAGAGCACCGCGTCGAGCTGGCGCAATCCGTCGTCGCGCGATTCGGGAGCGAGCAGCCCCTGCACCGTGAGCCCGGCGACGAGATCGGCCTGGTCGTAGCCGAGGGTGCGCTGCCAGGTCTCGTTCACGAAGAGCAGCCGACCGTCCATGTCGGTGCTCTGGATGAGATAGCGCGCGTGCTTGAGAAAATCGCGGAGATGCCGCTCGCCCTGATCGAGGGGATTGAAGGATTCGGCGAGTGAGCGGGGCATGCCCGAGAGACGAGTACGGGAGGTGGGACGTAATACGTGGGACGTTCGACGTGGGACGTTCCACGCCCCGTGTCCGATGGCACTGCTGACAGCGGGACGGGTTAACGGGTGAATGAAAAAGGGGCGTGGGGGGCGGGAGGGCGTGAGAGTCAACCGCGTAACGGGGTTGACTCTTCACGCTTCTCGGTCGCTCACTCTTCACCAGTTAACTCGTCCCGCGGTTCACGTTTCACGGTTCACCGTTCACCGCTCACCGGTATCTCGAACGCGATCTTCGTATATCCCGGCGCCGACTTCACGGCCACCACCCCGCCGTGCGCCTCGGCTACCATCCGCACGAAGGCGAGGCCCAGCCCGAGCCCGCCGACGCGACTGCGGCCGGGCGCTTCGCGGACGTCGAAGCGCTGGAAGAGGGCGCGGAGCTGATCGGGCTCGATGCCCGCGCCCTGGTCTTCCACCGTGAATCGCACCGTGCCGCGCTCGTCGTCGTCGGACGTCGTCACGGTGACGACGCTCCCGCGCGGCGCGAAGGTGACGGCGTTCTGCACGAGATGCGCGAGGGCGCGACCGAGCCGCAGCCGGTCGCCGGCGAAGGGGCGACGCGCGTCGAGCTGGAGCACGACCTCGATGCCGGTCTGCTCGCGCGCCGAGCGTGCGCCGTCCACGCCGAGTGTGGCCACGTCGGATGGCTGCACGAGCGAGCGCTCGAGGGTGAGGCGGTCATCGGACGCCGCCTCCAGATCGAGACAGTCCTCGACGATGCGCAGCAGCCGCTGGGTGTTGCGGTGCGCGAGGTCGATGAGCACGGCGTTGCGGTCGGCGTCGGTGGCCGACGCCGCGCCGGCGCGCGCGATCATCTCCAGCGCGCCGTACGCCGCTGTGAGGGGCGTGCGCAGCTCGTGCGCCACCATCGACGCGAAGGCGCCGCGCCGAGCGGTATCGTCCCTGCCGGGAGGCATGATCATCGGGGAGCCGGAACGCTGCGGCGGACGTTGGGCGTCCAGCCGCTGGTGGAAGCGCGACGCCGCGGCGACTGGCCGCGCCCGACGCGCTCGATCTGGAGGTCGCTGGC
>DASSIC010000016.1:0-3463 GCA_035692325.1 Gemmatimonadaceae bacterium
TCGCGAAACACGTCCCGCCCGGTGAGCATCCCGATGCTGACCGCGATCCCGATCATCAGCAGCGCAACGACGAGCGCCGGCGCGATCGCAGGTGAGTAGGGCTGCTTGAACACGTAGTGCATGAGCGCCCACGCGCCGCCCGCGCTCAGCCCCACACCGACCAGACTTCCCAGGCCGCCGAGCAGCAGATACTCGGCGAGCATGATGCGTCCGACCTGGCGCTTCGTCGCGCCGAGCACCTTGAGCAGCACGCCTTCGCGCAGACGCTCGCGGCGCGTGGCGCTCACGGCGCTGAACAGCACCGGGATGCCGAGCGCGAGACTCAGTGCCGCCATGAATCGGATGGCCGCGGTCACCTTGCCGAGCACGCGCCCGACGGTCTGCTGGATCAGCGTCAGGTCCAGGCTCGCCACATTCGGGAAGCGCGTCACCACGTCACGCTGCAGCCTGGCGACGGCCGCGTCGCCGCGCACGTCGGCCATGACGATGAACTGCTTGGGCGCCTTCTCCAGCGCGCGCGTCTCGAACACGATGAAGAAGTTCGGCTCGAAGCGCGTCCAGTTCACCTCGCGAAAGCTGGTGACGCGCGTCGGTACGAGCACGCTCTGCACGTCCCATACGATCGTGTCGCCGAGGGACAGCCTGAGGTCTCGCGCGACGCCCTTGTCCACCGACACCTCGGGGAGAGCCGGCGCGCGTGTTCCTCCGGTGTGGAACTTCCCGGCCGTCAGCTTCTCGGAGGGGACGAGCGAGTCGCGATACGTGGAGCGGAACTCGCGGCGCACCGCCCACCCCGCGCGCCGACGAGCGGTATCGGCGTTGAGCTTCGCCGCCGGCACGCCGTTGATCGACGAGATCTTCATCGGCACCATGGGGGTGCGCTGCACGACCGCGGCGCCCTTGGCGCGAATCAGCGAGTCGAGCGGTTCCCCCTGATCGCCCTGAACGTCGAAGAAGAGCACGTTCGCGCGCGACGCGTCGAGCTTCACGCTCACGGTGCGCAGCAGATTCCGCTGCACCTGGTAGATGGTGCTCATGAGAAACACGCCGAAGCCGAGCGCCAGCACGACCGATCGCGTCTGGTTTCCAGGACGGTACAGCGCCGCCACGCCCTGCCGCAGGACGAAGGGCCAGTTCGGCCGCACGACACGCCGTGCCGACGCGCTCAACGCCGCGGCAGTGAGGTAGAGAAATCCCACGGCCACACCGATACCGCCGGCGAAGCCGAGTCCCTGCTGCACGCTGTCGGCGCGCGTGACGCCGAGTGCGGCGATGCTCAGCACGATGGTGAGCGCGACGAGCACGCGGATCGGATCGAAACGCGCACCGCGCAGCGCGTCGGCGTCGGACTCGCGGCGCAGCGTCTGGAGCGGCGACACGTTGCGCAACGCGACGAGCGGCCGCAGCGCGAACACCAGCGCGACCCACACGCCGACGACGATCCCGGTGAGAATGGCCGTGGACTCGAGCGAGATTCGCACGTCCACCGGGAGGAAGTCCGCGAGCACGCGCGGCAGCAGCAGCTGGATGCCGATGCCGAACAGCGCGCCCGCCGCCGCGCCGACGAAACCCATGACGACGGCCTGGATGAGATAGATCGCCAGCACCTGACGGCTCGTCGCGCCCAGGCAGCGCAGGATGGCCACCGTGTCGATCTTTCGCATGACGAAGGCGTTCACGCCGCTCGCCACGCCGATGCCGCCCAGCAGCAGCGCCACGAGACCGATCACGCTGAGGAAATCGCGCAGCTGGTCGATCGCCTGGGTGAGGTTGAACTCCGTTTCGGCGACGGTGCGCGCGCGAACCTGTGCCGAGTCGAGCTGCGGCTTGAGCTTGAAGAGAAAGCGCTGTGGGGGCAGGGAGGGGGGGAGCTTGATGAGCGTCTCGTGCTCCGAGCGACTCCCGAACAGAAGCAGCGACGTCTCGTCGACGTAGCGCGCCGGGATGTACACGCGCGGCCCGATGGCCGACGAGACGCCGACGTCGCCCGGCACGCTCTTGAGCGTGCCGATGACGATGAAGCGCGCGAAGCCCAGCGCCAGCGTGTCGCCGATGTGGCCGTCCACGGCGAGCAGCAGCGATGGATCCACGAGGGCGTAGCGCCCCGACTGGAGGCGCGCCCACTGGCCGGCGGGCTCGGTGAGGATCTCGCCGTAGAACGGATAGCCGGGCGTCACCCCACGGATCTGCGACAGCCGGGTGCCGCCGGTGCGCTCCACGAGCGCCATCGACGTGAAGGTCGTGACGTCGGCGACGCCGACCCCGGAGCGCTTGAGGGAATCCAGCGCCGCGATCAGGGACTTGGAGTAGGGTTGGCGCGACGTGAGCGAGATGTCGCCGCCGAGGAGCGCGCGGGCCTGCTCGCGCACGCTGCGCTGGGTGTTGCTCGCGAACGAGTCGATCGCGACGAGCGCGCCGACGCCGAGCGAGATGGACGACATGTAGAGGAGGAGGCGACGCCGCGCGGTGCGACTTTCCTTCCACGCGAGCGCGAGCAGCTGGCCGGGACGCATGATCCGCTCAGCCGGCGAGCGAGGAGACGACCGGACGCAGCGACAGATCGGTGGGCCCATCGCTCACGACCACGCCGTCGGCGAGACGGATCACGCGCTGGGCGCGGCGCGCAAGGGCGAGGTCGTGCGTGACGAGCACGATCGTCGTGCCCGACTCGCGGTTGAGCGTGAGCAGCAACTCCACGATGCGCTCGCCCGTCTCGCTGTCGAGATTGCCGGTGGGCTCGTCGGCGAAGAGGAGACGCGGCGCATTGCTGAAGGCACGCGCGATGGCGACACGCTGCTGCTCTCCGCCGGAGAGCTGGTTGGGATAGTGATGCACGCGGTCGCCCAAGCCGACACGGGTGAGCAGCTCGCGTGCGCGTGCGGGGGCGCCGTCGTCGCCGCGCAGCTCGAGGGGCACCTGCACGTTCTCGAGTGCGGTGAGCGTGGGGATGAGCTGGAAGCTCTGGAAGACGAAGCCCACCTTGGCTCCCCGCAGCTGAGCCCTCTTATCTTCCGAGAGGCGGGTGAGGTCGGCACCGTCGAGCCACACGGAGCCATGCGTGGGCACGTCGAGGCCGGCGAGCAGGCCGAGCAGCGTCGTCTTGCCGCTGCCGGAGGGTCCGACGATGGCGACGAACCCGCCGTCGGGGATGGTGAAATTCACGTCGCGCAGCACGGCCAGCGTGTGGTCGCCGCTCCGGTATTCCTTCGTCAACTGGCGGGCTTCGAGCATGAGATCTCTGAGAGGGGCGAGTGCGGTGGCGCTGTGCGGCGTGCTGCTGGCGTGCGGCGGGGACAAGGGCGCCAATACGCAGCGCTCGGCCGCCACACCGACGAAGGACACGAGCTCGGCGGAAGGTTCCGCGACGACGTCGGCGACCGTGGCGTCGGGCAGGAAGACGGTGCTCTTTCTCGGAACGTCGCTCACCGCCGGGCTCGGTCTCGAGCCCGACAGCGCCTTTCCG
>DASSIC010000017.1:0-4258 GCA_035692325.1 Gemmatimonadaceae bacterium
TCCAGCGACGGAACCGGATATCGCATCTCGCCGATCCGCGTCCGCAGCGCGTCCACGTGCTCGGCGCTCTGCCACTGATGGAGCGCCATCGCGCACTTCACCTCCCACACCGGCTCGGCCGCGAGGTGCGCGACGAGGCTCGCCATCAGCCGGCGCTCCACCCAATGGAAGCGCAGGAGGCGCGCGACGTTCTCGTCCACGGAGTAGCCGACGCGTGCCGCCTCGTCATATGAAGAGAGACCGGCGAGGGGCGGGATGTCGTCGTAGGGGTGGCTGGCCATGGCACGACGATACCGGCGCGGGACGCAGGCGCGCAATCGGCCGCTGACATGGCGGCGTTCCTGGTGCATCTTGGGCGATGGACTCTCGCCTCGTGCTCGCCTGGCTGCACCTGCTCGCCCTGGCCATCGGACTCTCCGGCGTGTGGGCGCGCGCCCGCGCCCTGCGCGATTCCCTCCGCTATCCCGAGGACCACGGCCCCCTCCGTCGCGCCTTCGTCGGCGATACCTGGTGGGGGGTGGCGGCCGTGCTCTGGGTCGTCACGGGGCTCTGGCGCCTGGCGGCCGCCACGGAAAAGAATCCGGGCTACTACCTCGTCAATCACTTCTTCTACCTGAAGATGGGACTCTTCGTCGCGATCATCGCGCTCGAAGTCTGGCCGATGAAGACGATGATGCGCTGGCGCAGGATGGTGGCCGTGCCCGAACCGCGCGATGCCGGACGCATCGAGGCGATCAGCTACGTGCAGTGCGTGCTCGTCGTCGGGATGGTGCTTGCCGCCGCGGCGATGGCGCGCGGCTACGGAGCGCCTCCGACGACGGCCGGCGCGATCGCTTCGGCGGCATCGCCGGGAAGCGCGATCGCTTCACCCGTCGCGGGCGCGCCTGCCGACAGCGCCAGCGTCCCCACGATGACGCCCAGTGGGACCGAGACGGTGACGCCGGAGGATGTCGCACTGCTGGAGCGCGAAGTCGCGATGCCGCTCGACGGCGTGAATCCCGCCGCGCTGCGCAGCAACTTCGACGAGCGGCGCGGCGGCGGCACGCGTCGACACGAGGCGCTGGACATCATGGCGGCCCGGCGCACGCCGGTGAAGTCGGCGGCGAAGGGGCGCGTGCTGAAGCTGTTCACCAGCGTCGCGGGAGGCCTGATGGTCTACGCCGCCGACTCGTCGGAGCGGTTCGTCCTCATGTACGCGCACCTGGACGGCTACGCGGACGGCATGCGCGACGGCGCGCCGCTCACGCGCGGACAGCTGATCGGCTACGTGGGCTCCACCGGGAACGCGATCGCCAGCGCGCCGCATCTGCACTTCGCCGTGGCGCGGAGCGCGGACGTGAAGCGGTGGTCGAAGGGGCAGCCGATCGACCCGCTGCCGATTCTGGTGGCGAGCGCAGCGGGGCGTTGACGTCCGCTGCGCGCACTCACGTGGAGCACGATGACTGCACGAGCGGGACGAGTGAACGAAGAACAGCGTGAAGTGGGGAAAAGCTCGAGAGGCGTAAACGGGTCAACGACGTAATGGGTCGTTACATCGTTTACGCCGTTGGAGTCCGCGCGGGACTGACGCCGTCATCGATCGCGAACCCGCCATACCTCTTCACGGTCTTCAGCTTCACCCGTCCCGCAGTGTCGCCCAGCTGGAACTGCGGGTGTCACTCAATCGTCGTCCGTCGCTTTTTCGCCCTCCTCGCCGCGCTCCACGATGTCCCCGCTCGTGAAGAGAATGCGTTTCAGAGTGTCCCGCCACACCGGCTTCTTCCGGAGCAGGAACTCGAGATCCATCCCGAAGTGCTTCATCTCCTCCTTCTGGGCGTTCTTCATGATCGCCTTCGCCTGCTTATCCTTCTCCAGCGAGATGCGCTGCTCGTACCACCCGATCGCCTCGGCTTCCTCGGTCAGCGACGTGATCATGCGCGCGAAGGTGCGGGTGCTGCTCGAGAGCTCGTCCGGCGGCTCGTGGTACTGGTCGAAACCCATGGTGGCGTCCTGGTGGTGAAGAGAGAGATCGTGATCGCGTCGGTCTGTGGCATATGTCACGCCTGAAGGCGTTGGCGCAAAGCGACTGGGTGCTCCTGGTCGCGCCGGGAGTGATCTGGGGCGCGTCGTTCCTGTTCATCGCCGAGGGACTTCGCGCGCTCGGGCCGAATGGGGTGACCTTCGTGCGCATCCTCGTCGGCTTCGCGACGCTCTCGCTCTTTCCCGCCGCGCGCGGCCCGGTGACGCGCGGCGATGGCGCCCGCATCGCGTGGCTCGGGCTGCTCTGGTTCGCCTTCCCGCTCAGCCTCTTTCCCTTTGCCGAACAGCGGGTGACGTCGGCGCTGACGGGGATGCTCAACGGCGCGAACCCGATCTTCACCGCTCTCGTCTCGGTGCTGCTCACGCGTCGCGCACCGTCGCGCGGCGTCGCCATTGGCTTGGTGGTCGGGCTGCTCGGGGCCGTGCTCGTCGCACTGCCGTCGGTGGGCGAAGGGGCCAGCAGCGCGAGCGGGGTGGCGATGATCCTCCTCGCGCTCACCTTTTATGGATTCGCGCTCAACCTCGCGCGCCCACTCCAGATGCGGAATGGCGCGCTGCCGGTGATCTGGCGTGCGCAGGGTGTGGCGCTGCTGGCGACGGCGCCGCTCGGCATCCCCGAGCTGCTGCATGCCCATTGGTCGCTCGGCCCCCTGCTCTCGCTGCTCGCGCTCGGATCGCTCGGCACCGCGCTGGCGTTCGTCATCACCGCGATCTCGGCCGGCAGGCTCGGTGCGACGCGTGCCTCGGCGACGGCGTACTTCATTCCGGTGGTGGCGCTGCTGCTCGGTGTCGTGGTGCGAGGCGAGCACGTCGCAGCGCTATCGATCGCGGGATCGGCGGTGCTGCTGGCGGGGGCGTGGGTGATGCGGAGGGCGCAGGAGCTGAGGGTAGAGGCGCCGATCGTTGCGAGGCGTATCGCCTAGGGCGACTGCACGGCGGGAAGAGTCAACGAAGAAGTGCGTTAATCGGTGGGAAACCGGAACGGCGTTAACCGGTCAACGGCGTGAACGGGTCTTTACATCTTTACGCTGCTCAATCCACGGGTGGCAGGCGTGCCAACGGATCGCGAAGCATCGCCAGACTCCTTTACGCTCTTCAGCTTCACCTGTCCCGCAGTTACGACTACCAGCCAAACCACGTGACTTCATGATCCGAGCTGTCGGTGGCTTACGCGTCCATTCGGTGCTCGCCCTCTCGCTTGCCGTCACCGTCACGGCCTGTCGGCAGGAAAAGCCAGTGAACGTGGAGGAAATGTTCACCACCCGCACCCTGGCGACGAATCTGCTCCAGCGCGGACAGCTGGCGGAAGCGGAGGTGCAGTTCAAGAAGCTGATCGAGCTCGCGCCGGACGACCCGCTCGGCTACGCGAACCTGGGTTTGACCTATCTGCAGGGGAGCCGGTTCACGGAAGCAGAGCCGCAGCTGCTCAAGGCGCGCAAGCTCGACCCGGCGAACGCCGACGTCGCGCTCATGCTCGCGAAGCTCTACTCCCTGACCAATCGTCGGCCCGAGGCGCGGGCCCTTCTCGATGAGCTGCACCGCGCCGATCCGCGCAACGCGCACGCGCTGTACGCGCTCGCGCAGCTCGACGCGCAGGATCCCGACAGCGCCGGCGCACGACGGCGGCAGGGACGACTGCAGGAGCTGCTCGTCCTCTCGCCGGCCAACCTCGCGGTGCGACTCGAGCTCGTCGATCTGCTGGTGCGGACGGGCCAGGCGGACAGCGCGGTGCGACAGCTCGAGGAGGTGCGCCGCATCCCACCCGAGCCCCCCGCCGACGCGCGGCCCGATCTCGAGCGGACGATCCAGCTGCTCCGTGGCGGCAAGACCGCCGAGGCGCGCGCACCGCTCGATCGCCTGCTCCATGCGATGGAGACGACGGCACCGTATCAGGCGTCGCTCGAGCAGGTGAAGTGGGTCGAGGGGCCCATCGTCGGCACCCCCGTGCTGACCTACGCACCGACCGACCTCGTGTCGATGCGCGGCCTCGGAAAGGCGACGACCGATTCGGTGCGATTCGCGGACGTTACCGACGTATCGGGGCTCGTCGATCCACAACGCTCCACCGCGGTCGCGACGCGTCCGGCGGCCGTGGCCGCGAGCGACGTCAGCGGCGACGGGCACGACGAGCTGTTCGTCTCGCTCCCTGCGCGCGGCGGAAATCCTGCGGTCACTCGGCTCTTCGGCATGCAGGGCGGGTTCGCGCGCGACATCACGTCGCGCACGGGAATCTCGCTCC
>DASSIC010000018.1:0-5970 GCA_035692325.1 Gemmatimonadaceae bacterium
TCCGCTGGCCGACGACCGGCGCCTGCTCCCGCTGGAGAAGACGGGCGAGCTGCTCGAGGCGGCGCCGGGATTCCAGCTCGTGATCTCGTACAATCCGGGCTATCAGCATGCGCTGAAGGAGCTCAAGCCCAGCACGCGGCAACGGTTCGTCGCGCTGGAGTTCGATTTTCCTCCGGCCGCCCGGGAGGCGGAGATCGTGGCGCATGAAAGCGGCGCATCGAAGGCCACGGCCCGCGCGCTCGTGGAGCTCGCGCACCACGTGCGGCGGCTGCGCGATCAGGGACTCGCGGAGGCGCCCGGCACCCGCCTGCTCGTCTCCACCGGGCGTCTGATCGTGCGCGGGATCGCGCCGCGCGAGGCATGTCGCACGGCGATCGCCGCGCCGCTCACCGACGATCCGGACCTCCTCGCGGCGATCGACGACCTCGTGGCACAAACGCTCTAGCATCCGGGGCGACGCCATGCGCCTGCATCGCCTGCTCCGCAACCGCGCGATCGGCCTGGCCCGGCGCGCACTCGCTCCCGCTGCGACGTGGCGCGACGCTCGCACGCCATCCACCCTGCCGTTGACGGATGTTCAGCGCCGGCTGGAGCTGCTGCTCGCGGCAATGTTCGGCCGCCCGCTGCGCGTCGGTGCCGATGCGCCGGCGTCGAGCAACGGGCGACGCACAACCGCCGACATCGTGCTGCCTTCGCGGCTCGCCGCGCCCGATGGGCTTGACGCGGCGCGGGAGCGGTACCGGCTGCTGGCGATCGAGCGGGCGATGCGCATCGTGCGTGGCAGCGACGCAGTCGTTCCGAGCGGTGATCGGCTCGAACGCGATCTGTATCTCCTCGCCGAAGGCGTCTCGATCGATCGCGACATCGTCGAGCGCGCGCCCGGCCTCGCTGGCGCGGTCTCGAGACTGCGTCTGGCCGAGCTTTCCGCTCGCCTGCCCGTGCAGCGGGTGCCGATTGCCGAGCGGGCAATGGAGTCGCTGCTGCAGTCGGCGCTGGCCGAAGAGGTACGACGCGAAGATGGCTCCGCGCCACGCACGTCGTCGCCAGAGGACTCGCTGGCGTGGGCGCGCGCGCGCGCGGCGCGCCTTCGCATCGAATCACCGGCGACTGCACACTACGCGGGAGTGCGGCCGGTCGGGTTGTGGGGCGACCACATGGAGCGCGCCACTCCGCTCGCGGGTGGCCCGCAGCCTTCGATCTTCGGCGATCAACGCACCGGTTCGGCCACGAGCGCGTCCCCCGAAGGCCGGCAGACCGAGCCGGGCGCAGAGGGTGATGCTCCAGCGGAGCCCACCGTTGACGGAGCGGGCGAGGTCACGAGCGAATCGGGCGCGGAGGATCCCAGCACCGTCGATCCGACAGCGGCGTTCAGGCGCGCGGGCGACGAACGCGCGGAAGCAGAGCTGCGGAGCGATCCCACCGGCATCCGGTATCGCGAGTGGGACGAGTATGCGGAACGCTTTCGACCGGACGAGGTGACGGTGCACGCGCGAATCGCGGCGGAGCACGACGACGCGTGGGCGATGGAGCTGCTCCGGGCCCACGCACCGCTCGTGCGACAGATCCGCGCCCGCTTCGCGCCGCTGCGGGCACAGCGCACCCGACTGCGCGCGCAGCGCTCGGGTGACGAGCTCGATCTCGACGCGTGCGTCGGCGCGCTCGTGGACATGCAGCGCGGACAGGCACCAACCGACCGGCTGTACCGCACGACCAAACCGGCTCGCCGCACGCTGGCGATCATGCTGCTGGTGGACGTGAGCGGGTCCACGAGTGCGCAGGTCGCGGACGGCCGCACGGTGCTGGACGTCGAGCGCCTGACGCTGCTGCTGGCGAGCGAGGCGCTGGAGGAGCTGGGCGACCCGTACGCGGTGCTCGCCTTCTCCGGCAGCGGCCGCAGCGACGTGCGGGTCCACACGGTGAAGGCGTTCGGCGAGCACGATTCCGCGCTCGTGCGGCGGCGGGTGTCAGCCCTCGCATCGGCTCGTAACACTCGGCTGGGCGCCGCCCTGCGCCACGCGACGGCCAAGCTGAACGCCCAGCCGGCCGAGCGGCGGCTGCTGCTCTTGTTGTCGGACGGGCAGCCGAACGACGTCGGTGGCTACCAGGGCTCGTACGCCGTGGGCGACTCGCGCCACGCCGTGCTCGAGGCGCGCGCATCCGGCGTGCATCTCTTCTGCCTCACGGTGGATCGCGAGGAGCAGGAGTACCTGCCGCATCTGTTCGGCGTGAACGGCTACCGGATCCTGCGATCGCCCGAACAACTACCCTCGGCGCTGCTGCACGTCGTCACGCAGTCGCTGCCTTCATAGCCCTGCACTCAGAAGAACAGCGGCGCGATCAGGGCGGTGAGGACCCCGACCACCCCCATCGCCATCCCCGCTGCGGCGCCTTCGACGTCGCCCTCGCCAGCTGCGCGCGCCGTGCCGAGTCCGTGCGCCGCGGCGCCGAGTGCGAGGCCGGTGGCGAGACGGGATCGGACGCCCACCGCACGCAGCACGCCGACACCGATGAAGCCGCCGATCGCGCCGCTCACGATCGACACCACCGCCGACAACGCCGGGATGCCGCCGAGCCGCGCGGTGATGGCGACGGCGATGGGCGTCGTGGCGGCGCGTGGTGCGAGCGAGCGAACGACGATGGGCGAGGCGCCCAACAGCATCGCCACTCCTGTCGCCACCGCGATGCCGACGACGGCGCCGGCGACGAGACCAGTCGCGATACCCAGGGCATTTCGGCGCACGCGCTCGAGCTGCAACGCTAGCGGCAGGCCGAGCGCAACGACCGCCGGTCCGAGCCAGAAGGCGATCACCCGACCGCCGCGCTCGTAGTCGGCGTAGGGCGTACGCGTCACGAGCAGCAGCACGATGACCGCGGCGATGCTGACGAGGGCGGGGTTCAGGATCGCCCACCGCGTTCGCAGATACAGCGCGCGTGACGCGAGATAGACCGCGATCGTTGTCACGAACCAGAGCGCTCCCGTCACTCGGCGCGCTCCAGCCGCTGCACGATCGGTCCGACGACCACCAGCACGGCGACGAGACTCGCGAGCGCCGCCAGCGTGATCGCGACCAGCTCGCCGCGGACGGCGCTCCAATAGACCAGCAGCGCGACGCCGGCCGGCACGTAGAGGAGTGCGAGGTGCCGCACCAGAAGCTCGGCCGCGGAGCGCACGAGATGGTGTGGGAGCAGGCGCGTCTCGAGCAGTGCGGTCAGAAGGAGCATGCCGACGACGCTGCCGGGGACGCTCGCACCCGTGGTCCGGACGAGCCAGTCGCCGAGCGCGGCGAGGGCGACGAGCAGTGCAAGGCCGAACAGGAAGGTGAGTGCGGCGCGTATCGAGAGCGGCATGGCCGCCAGTCTAACGCACAGCGCTTGGCGGCGCCCGCGCGTCTGTCTTATGCTGAGACACGAACCTTCACGCTGATCGCCCGATCGATGATCCGCTCCGTTGCATTCGCCGTCGCGTCCGCCCTGTTCCTGGCCGCCCCGTCCGGCGCCCAGACCATGCACGCCGCACCGCGCGTCGGACCGCCACATGGCACGGTGATGGTGGTGGGGGGCGGCGCGCAGGGACCGGAGCTGTACGCGAAGTTCATCGAAGCCGCCGGCGGGCCGGACGCGCTCATCATCGACGTGCCGACGGCTGGCGGCGACTCGACCTACCCGGCGGACTGGCGCGGCACGCGCGGGCTCAAGGCGGCCGGCGCCCGCAACGTGGTCGTGCTGCACACGATCGACCGCCGCATCGCCGATACCGACGCCTTCGCCGAACCGATCAGCCGCGCCGGCGGCGTCTGGTTCGAGGGTGGGCGGCAGTGGCACCTCGTCGACTCCTACGCCGGCACGAAGACGGAGCGCGCCTTTCACGACGTGCTGGCCCGTGGCGGCGTGGTCGGCGGCTCGTCGGCCGGGGCGTCGATCCTCTCCAGCTACATGCTGCGCGGCGCGCGGGCCGGCAACGCGACGATCATGGCACCCGGCTACGAGGCCGGCTTCGACTTCCTGCACGGCGTGGCGATCGACCAGCACGTCGTCACGCGCGATCGGCTGCGCGATCTCGCCGATTCGCTCATGCCGCGTCGGCCGGATCTGCTCGGCATCAGCGAGGACGAGGGCACCGCGTGGATCATTCGCGGCGACACGGCGGAGATCGTCGGCCGCAGCAAGGCGTTCGTGTATGGTGGCCGCGATCCGAACGACTCCGGCGTGCCATTCCTCACTCTGCGTCCGGGGGATCGGTACGATCTGGGCGCGCGTCGGGTGATGCATCGCGCGATCGACGACTCACCGCTCACCGCGGCATTCGTCGACTCGCTGTTCAGTCGGGCGGGACATCCCGGTGAGCCGACGGCCGCCGTGCTCGTCGCCCTGGACGGGAAGGTGCTGGTGAACCGCTCGTACGGCATCCCCGTACATCCGCGGTACACGCCGACGACGACGGTGCCGAACTTTCCCCTGGGCGAGATCTCCGCCGTGATCGATACGCTCGCCAGGCAACTCGACGCGAGCGCATCCGGTCCGGCGTATACGCAGCTCGTGACGCGGCGGCTGCTCGCACCGGTCGGGATCAACCGGACGACGGTGAGCGCAGACGGCAGGATCGAGTCGAACGTGGATGAGCTGTATCGCTGGGAGCTGGGTCTCGAGTATCCACGGGCCTTCACGCGCGACAGCACTGGTGCACCGAACGATGCGATCCAGATCGACGTGACGCGTGGCTGGCGCGCGGACTCGTTCGGCGGGCGGCGGCGTCTCGCGTCGTTCACGACCGCCGACGGGCGACGCGGTGCCTTCGTGCGCTTTCCCGATCAGCGGGCGTCGATCATCATCCTCACGTCGAGCGACGAGATCGACGCGCGCCGCATCAGCGAGCAGATCGCCGAGCGACTCTTCGGCGCGCGCTAGTCCAGGGCGTACATGCGGCGCGGGACCCAGTTGGGATGGCGATCGGCGACTTCGTTCGTCGTGATCCGCTGAGCGGTGCCACCTGATGGTGAAATGACGAACAGCTCGTTCGGCTCGCCATTGAGTCGCGCGGAGAAGGCGATGAGATGACCCGCCGGCGACCACGCCGGATGACGCCCGTTCCCGGTGTAGAGCGTGCGACGTTCGCCCGTCGCCAGGTCCAGCGTGATCACGTCAGCCTGTGCGGGCGTCGCGGAGTGCACGAAGACCAGGTGCCTGCCGTCGGGCGACCACGCCGGTTCGGTGTCGCTGCCGGAGGTTGGCTGCGTCAGCATCGTCACCGCGCCACCATTCGCCGACACGATCGCGAGCCCGAGATTGCCCGGCGCGCCGACGGCGATGGCGAGCTTGCTGCCATCGGGTGACCATGCCGGCGCGACGTACACGTACGGTGCGTCGTGCGTGGCCGTGGTGATGGCGTGGGCGTTGGTGCCGTTGGCGTCGACGATCCAGATCCGGCTGTCCGACATGGATGCGTCGTACATCTGGAACGCGACGCGCGAGCCATCTGGCGACGGCGCGGGACGCAGGAGCGCGCTCCCGGGAGACACGAAGATCCGCCGGGTTGCCGAGCCATCGGTGCGCGCGAGCCAGACGGCGTCGTCGAGCGACGACGGTTCGGGTGCCATGAAGGCGACCCATCGGCCATCGGCGCTGACCTTCGGCTGCGCGGCGTACTGCCCCGCGCCGAGCAATGGCACCGGCGTCGTGGCGCCGGTCGCGAGCCGGAAGAGCTGAGACTGATTCTCGAGAGGCGACGCGGTGCTCTCGAAGATGAGATCGTACGCGGGCGCTTCGCCGTGCGGGGCGGTCGCATCGCGACAGGCCGTCGCCGCGAATGCGGCGACGAGCATTGCTGACATCGTGTGACGAGAAATCATATGCGCGTTCACGTGCTGGGTTAGGAGTCGACGGACCGATACGGACCATCGAAAGCGCGAGTTTCACAAGCCCGCGTATCCGCCTAACCCTCGCCGCGCGCGACGGTCACGTCATAACGCCGCC
>DASSIC010000019.1:0-3147 GCA_035692325.1 Gemmatimonadaceae bacterium
CGCGATCGAGGATGAGCACCGAGTCCATGCGCGGCTCGCGCGGCATCCGCCACTGGCCACCGATGCGGACGTAGGTGGGCAGGTTGGTGGATGAGAAGAACCCTTCAGGGAGCACGCCGTCCGCCGGCGCGGGCACGAACCGGGCGTCGGGCGCCGAGGCGAGGAGGGGCTTGGAGAAGTCCGGCGGGTAGAAGGTCACTCTGGAAAGATCGTCGCGGCTACGGATCGGGACAAGCGACACCGGCCATTCACTGCAGAAACGCCGTGGAACGCAGATTTCGCAGATTACGCGGACGCTCGCTGTGGAATCCGTGAAATCTGTGAAATCTGCGTTCTCCTGCCGTTCAAAGGCCCTACAGCAGGGCCACGGGATCCCGATCCACCGTCATCCTGAGGCCGAACTGCTTGGGGATCTCGAACCGCTCCACGAGATACTGCGCCACGCGCCCGAGATCCTGCGGGCGCTCCGCCTTGAGCAGCACGTGCCAGCGCCAGCGCTGCTTCACGCGCTCCACCGGACAGGGCGCGGGGCCGATCACGGTCATCCCCGGCGTGGCGTGCGCGGCGAGGAGCTTGTGCAGCCAGGCGGCGGTGCGCGTCGCCAGGCGGGCGGTCGCGTCCTCCTGCGTGCCGCTCAGCACGACGTTCGCGATGCGCACGTTGGGCGGATAGAGTGGATGCTTCCGCCCCGCGAGCTCCTGCTCCACGAAGGCGTGATAGTCGTGCGTCACCGCGCATCGCACGGCGTGATGCGAGGGACAGCGCGTCTGGATCAGCACCGTGCCCCCCTTGGGCCCGCGCCCCGCGCGGCCGGCCACCTGGCTGAGGAGCTGGAAGCAGCGCTCGGACGCGCGGAAGTCGGGGAGGTTGATCCCGACGTCGGCGTCGATCACGCCGACGAGCGTGACGTTGGGGAAATCGAGCCCCTTGGCGATCATCTGCGTGCCGAGCAGGATGTCCACCTCACCGGCGCCGACGCGGTCGAGGATCTCGGTGTGCGCCCACTTTCCGCTCGTGGTATCGACGTCCATGCGCGCGATGCGCGCCGTGGGATAGCGCTCGCCGAGCAGCCGTTCCACCTGTTGGGTGCCGAGTCCGCGCTGCCGCAGCCGCATACCGCCGCACCGGTTGCAGCTCAGGTGCAGCGCTTCGGCGTGCTGGCAGTAGTGGCAGACGAGCCGCTCTGGGGTACGATGATACGTCAGGCTGATGCTGCAGTTGGGGCAGACGGCGACGTCGCCGCAGGTGCCGCACTGGATGAACGCCGAGTAGCCGCGGCGATTGAGCAGCAGGATGCTCTGCTCGCGCTTCCGGAGCCGATCCTCGAGCGCCGCCTCGAGCTGCGGCCCGATCGCAAAGGCCAATGCCGCCTCGCCGACGGCGTTGTCGCTCGGCGGACGCTTCGGCTTGTCGGCGCGCAGGTCCACCACCTCCACCTTCGGCAGCTGCGCGCCGCCGGCGCGGTCGGGCAGCGTGAGCAGCTCGTACTTGCCGTTCGTCGCGTTGGTCCAGCTCTCCAGACTCGGTGTCGCGCTCCCCAGCACGACGACGGCGCCCTCGGCGCGCGCGCGCACGATCGCGACCTCGCGGGCGTGATAGCGGGGCGATTCGCCCTGCTTGTAGCTGGACTCGTGCTCTTCGTCGACGACGATGGCGCCAAGATTCCGCAGCGGCGCGAAGATGGCGGATCGGGCGCCGACCGCGATGCGCTTCTCGCCGCGCCGGAGCGCGAGCCAGGCGTCGTAGCGCTCGCCGTCCGAGAGCGCGCTGTGCAGCACGGCGATGGAGTCGCCGAACACGGCGCGGAAGCGATCGACCGTCTGCGGCGTGAGGGCGATTTCGGGGACGAGGACGATCGCGGTCTTCCCCTGTTCCAGCACGACGCGCTTGAGGAAGTCGAGATAGACGAGCGTCTTGCCGCTCCCGGTGACGCCGTGCAGCAGCGCGACGTGGCCCGGCTCGGCGGCGGCGAGCCGCTCGAGCGCATACGCCTGGGCGTCGCTCGGCACGTGCGTGTCCGGTGCGCGCCGCGCGCGTGAGAGAAAGGGGTCGCGCTCCACCGTCTCGAAGCTCATTTCGACGAACCCGCGCGCGACGAGCCCCTTGAGCACCGAGGCCGAGAAGTCGAGCTTCTCGCTCAGGTGCTCCACCGACGCCTGGCCGCCGATCCCTTCCAGCAGCTCGTAGAGCGCGCGCTGCTGCGGCGCGCGCGCGAAGATGCGGTCGCGATGCATCAGCGAGGGCAGCTCGCGCACGATGCGCGCGACGCGGCGCGTCTTGCGCGCCGGCACGGGGACGTTCGCGCCAGTCAGCGCCGCGGGGAGCGCGCTGCGCAGCGCGACGCCCACGGGGGCGATGTAGTACTCGGCGATCCACTTTCCGAGCGCGAGCAGGGGCGCGTCCATCACCGGCGCGTCGTCGGGGGCGTCGATGAGGTCCTTGTACTTGATCGATTCGCGCGGCTCGGCCGTGCCGACGACGATCCCGATCTCCTTCCGGTTGCGGAAGGGCACCACCACCCGCGAGCCCGGCGCGACGCTGCCGGTGATCCCGTCAGGGACGCGATAGGTCCAGGTGCGGAAGAGAGGAACGGGAAGGGCGACGTCGATCAGCACGGGTGCAAGATAGCCCCCGGTGGCGTGCGGCTCTATCGCGCAGTCACGCCGAGTCCCGCCCCTCCAGGGAGAGCGACCCTTCCTCCATCAATGGACGCCCCGATGTACGGGTCATTGGCCACCAGCGCCGCGCCGTCGAGATCCACGCAGTCCAGCAGGGGCGCGAAGTGCGCCGCGGCGGTGATGCCGAGCGAGCTCTCGATCATGCAGCCGGCCATCACGAGCATGCCGTGCGCGCGGGCGGTGGCGATCATGCGCAGCGCTTCGCGAAGGCCACCGCACTTGGCGAGCTTGATGTTGATCCCGTCCACCACGCCGGCCAGCTTCGGAATGTCGGCGGCGACGAGACAGCTCTCGTCGGCCACGATGGGGAGCGACGACCGCTCGCGCACGAAGCGCATCCCCTCGAGATCCTCGGGCGGCAGCGGCTGCTCCACGAACTCGACGCCGAGCTCCTCGAGCAACGGGATGATGCGGATCGCGCGCTTCGCCGTCCACGCCGCGTTGGCGTCCACGCGCAGCACCTTGTCCG
>DASSIC010000020.1:0-5663 GCA_035692325.1 Gemmatimonadaceae bacterium
GGCGACGCCCCGCTCGTCGCCGGCGCGCTCGAAGATCGCGAGCGCTTCGTCATGATGCGGAATCCCCTCCTGCGGCCGCTCGCGTTTCACGAACCAATTGCCGACGCGATTGAGGCTGTGCGCGACGAGCGCCGGATCGCCGATCTCCCGCGCCACGGCGAGCGCGTCCTGCCGGAAGCGTCCCGCGCGCTCGTAGTCGCGCGCTGCCCAGAGCATGCCGAGCGCATGCAGCGCGCGCCATTCCGCGCGCCGATCGCCAGCCGCGCGTGCGGCGTCGAGCGCCGCGGTGAAGTCGTCGTTGGCCGGGGCGAAGGAGCCGAGCGTCTCGTGCGCGCGGCCTCGCGCAAGGAGGAGCGCTGCGTCCCGTCGCGCGCCACTCTTCTCCGTGGCCACGACGGCGCGCTCGAGGTGCTGGAGTGCTTCGCGAGGCGCGCACAGGGTGGAGGCGCGAGCGGCCGCGCGCAGCGCGTAGCGACGCGCGAGCTCCCACTCGCCCGCCTCGAAGGTATGGTAGGCGAGATCGTCGTCGAGGTCGTCCGTCCCCTCGTCGGCCTGCCGCTCGAGCTCCGACGCGATCGCCTGATGCAGCGCGATGCGCTCGCGCGTGAGCAGCCGGGCGCGCATCGCCTCGCGCGTGAGCGCGTGACGGAACGCGAAGCGGTCGGCGGATTCCTCCACCACGAGCTGCGCCTCGACGAGCTCCTTCACGAGCCCAAGCAGCTCGGGCTCGTCGAGCTGGGTGAGCGCCTGGAGCAGCCCGAAGTCGAAGCGGCGTCCGGCCACCGCCGCGACCGACGCCACGCGTCGCGCCCGCTCGCTCAATCCCGCAAGCCGACGTCCGACCGCCTCCGTCGCCGTGCGCGGTACCCGCACGTGCTCGAGGGGCCGAGCGCGCCAGGTGCCGTCGGTGCGGGCGAGATCGCCGTCGACGAGCATGGCCTTGAGCATCTCCTCGACGAAGAAGGGATTGCCCTCGGTGAGCCCGTGCAGCCCGTCGACGAACGCCGGACCGAACGCCACCTGCTCGCCGAAGATGGCGCGCAGCATGGCCGCCACCTCCGTCGTGCCCAGGGGGCGGAGCGTCAGCTCGGCCGCACAGCGCGCGCGATCGAGGTCGGCGAGCAGCCGCGCGAGCCGCGGCCCGACTTCGTCGCTGCGGAAGGTGAGCAGGAGCGCGACGGGCTGCGGCGTGATTCGCCGGGCGAGGTGCAGCACGAGATCGAGCGTGGCATCGTCGCTCCAATGCACGTCCTCGAGCACGAGCAGCAGCGGCTGCACGGAGCTCAGCGCACCGACGGCGTCGGTGAAGGAATGAAAGAGACGTCGCCGCTCCTGCTCGGGATCGAGCGTCGGCCGAGGCGTGGTCTCGGGGAAGATCGAGCGCAGCTCGGGAAAGAGCGTGACGAGCTCCGTGGCGGCGGGGGCGAAGTAGTGCGCGGCCAGCGACGGCGAGGCGGTCGCGGCGAGCACGCGCACGAGGTCCAGCACCGGTGCGTACGGGTGGCCCCGATCGGTCTCGAAGCAGGCTCCCTGGAGGGCGACGAAGCCAAGCTCGTGCGAGCGCTCCACCATCGCGCGCGCCATCCGCGACTTGCCGATCCCCGCCTCGCCCGACACGAGCAGCGTGCCGCCGTGCTCGGCGCGGGCGCGATCGAGCGTGTGCAGCACCGTGGACATCGGGGCGTCGCGCCCGATGAGCGCGGGACAGACGACGCTCTGGTCGGCGAGCATGACGGGCGGTCCGGCGAGAGGATGGCGGTAAGATACGCCGGAAGAGGGCGCCCGGTCATGGGCGGCGCCCCTCGCCGTCAGAGACGGATCAGCGACCCGTGTCCTGCTGCCGCAGGTACTCCTCGAAGATCAGTTGATGCTCGGCTTCCCGGTGCACCATTCGACGGAAGTACCGTTCGGTCATCTCCGCCCGTCGCTCGGCGTTCGCCTGGGCGATCTGCTCCACGAGCTGAAGGAAGCGCTCCGCGAGGCGAACCGCATCGGGCGAACCCGGTGCAGTTCCCAGCACTGACTGCCATGACGGTTGGGCATGGTCGGGCATGCCGTCTCCCGGCATCGATGGTGATTGGCGCTCCACGGCAAGGACGGGGGAGATGGGGGAGGCGTCACGGTGAGCGGACGCTCTGGCCACCGCGGCTCTCCAGAAGGGCGCTCACATGCCTCGTCCCGAAGGCGAACGCCGCTCCGTGGACGCCGGTGAGGGCGGCGAGCAGCAGTCGCAGCAGGTCGACATGCGTGCCAAGGAAGAAGAGCGCCACGCCGACGACCATGGCGACCGATCCACTCACGACGAGGGGCAGCCAGCCACTGCCGTGTCCCAGCTCGCGATCGAGGCTGAGCCCTTCGACGAGATCGAGCGCACCGTCGGCGAAGGCGAACGTCGCCACGAGGCCGACGAAGAGCACGGCAGTCAGCGGCAGGGTCGGTATTCCTGGACCCAGCAACGCAAGGGTGACGAGCACGCCGCGCGTCGCCGCATCGGTCGCCGGCGACAGCCAGAGCATGTACCGGGGTGCGACGACCAGGTAGGCGACGGCCATGGCGAGGGCGAGCATTCCGTCGACGATCGCGAATTGGACGAATGCCTCGAGCAGCTCCGCGACGGAGCGTGCACGAAGCTGAAGGAGATAGAGCGCGAACGCGGCATCCCACACGGCCCGCGCGCCCAGGATGATCCGCAAGGTGCGCGCGGCGCCTGTCTCGCCGACGGCCGGCGCGTTCGTCGTGCTGACGTTTCGTGAACGAAGCATCTCGATACCTCCGGCTGTTTCCACGGTGCGGGCGACGCGAGCCGAGCGGAGTCCGCATTCCCCCTACATGACAGCGGCGCAGCGCCAATGGAGTGATCACGCCACCAGCGCTGCGAGAGCTGTCCGTTTTTCACCCCGCACCTCGTGTAGAAGACGAGCGCCCGTTCTCGACGCGCGCCGATCTACTCGAGTCCCGAGGTCACGATGTACGGACGCTCCACGATCCCCGTTGCCGCGTTGTTGCTGCTGGCGGGATGCGGCTATGACGCCTCCAACGCCACCTACCCCAGTCCACCCGCGGCGACGATCTCGCTGTCCCTCTCGTCGGCGGATCCCCTGACGTCGGCGGGCGACATGGTCACAGTGCGCGCGGTAGTGCGCGACGCCGCCGGCACGATCCTCCCCGCAGCGCCACTGACATGGCACACGAGCGCCCCCGCGGTGGCCACTCTCTCGGCGACGGGCGACGTCGCCACGGTCACCGCGGTCGGCGACGGCTCGGCGGTGATCTCGGCAACGAGCGGAAGCATCGAGGGGCAAGTCACCGTCACGGTACATCGCCAGGTCGCGTCGCTTTCGCTGACGGTCCCCGATCCGGTGATCGTGGCCGGCGCCACGATGCAGCTCGCCGTCGTCGCACGAGATGCGCGGGGGCAGCCGTTCACGGCGTTGCCCGACGTCACCTTCACGACGGACAATCCCTTCAGCGTGGCGATCTCGCCGACGGGGCTGGTCACGGCGCTGTTCAGCCCGCAGCGTCCGTTCAGTGCGCTCGTCACCGCGACGCTGACGTCGGACGGCGTGACGCTCAGCGACGCGAAGCGCATCGACGTGAGCGACCCGGCGCCGCCGGCGTTCGAGCTCTCTTCGCTGCTCCTTCCGGAAGACGTGCGCCCCGAGCCGGTCGTGTCGGCCGCGTCGGCGATCGTCTACTTCACTCGCGTCGACAGCCGCGTGGACTACAAGATCCTGTGGGCGCTGCTTTCGGCGCCCCCCACGGTGGCGCACATCCATGCATCGGATGTCTTCTTCCCGGACCTTGCCGACGTAGTGGTCGATCTGCCGCTCGGCAGCCAGACGAGTCGCAACGGCACGTCGAGCGGCTCATTCTCGGCGAACGACATTCGCGGGCAGGGCGGACGTCCGCCGATCTCGCTCGATTCCCTGCTCACCCTGATGCGTCGCCCGGGATTGGCCTACGTGGATCTCGACGACGGCGCGTTCAGCGGGGGCGAGGTCCGCGGACCGATCACGGCGCGGTGAGCGGCGCTGAGGTCGCGGCTATCGCTTGAAGACGTGCATTCGACCGGCACCGTCGTCGAGGGTGAGCACCCCGTCGACGTAGGTGCCGGTGAAACCGTTGCTCCCCATGACGACCGAGTCGAACATCACCCGGTCGCGCGACTTCATCCAGTGCCCGGCGTCGAGCTCGGTGCGGGTCCAGCTCGCGGCGCCGTCGGCGTGCGTCCAGGTGAACGACTCCACCCACGATCCGTCGTCGGAGACGGTCAGCGTCGCGCCATTGAGTGAGTGCGTCGCCGTGCCCACCTGCGTGACGTACGGCAGGGCGCCGTCGTTCACGGCGTTCAGGGTGTACGAGCCGAGCATCGGGTTGGGACCCGTCGTGCATGCAGTCGCCGCGAGCAGCAGCAGGGCGAGGGCACGGCGCGAGTGGAGCATCATATCGAAAGCTCCGTTCGGGGGGGGAGGGTGCGGACACGGACACCGCCACATCCGCACCCCCGATTCTGCAACGCCTGTCCCGTTCGCGCCAGACTCGGCTCCGTTCGTCGCGCACGTTGACGGGAGGCCGATCCGGAGGCAGCATAGGCCACCCTCCTTTCCCAACGGGCCATGGAACGTCGCGATCTCCTCCGCGCGGTCGCCTCTGCCGCCGCGCTCAGTCTGCTCCCCAGCGAGCGAGCGCTCGCGGCGTGGTCGCGTGTCGCCGCCGGCATCACCATGTCGGACGGGCTGAACGCCACCCAGCTCGCCTTCGTCCGCGCGGTCGCGGACACGATCCTCCCTCGTACGGACTCGCCGAGCGCCACGGACGTCGGCGTAGAGCGCTTCGTCGACGTGATCTATTCGGAGCACGCGAAGGACGACGAGCGCAAGGAGTTCGTGGCCGGCATCGATGCCATCGACGCACGCGCCAGGAGCGTGGGCAACGCCGCGTTTGTCGATCTGGACTCGGCCGCTCGCGGCAAGGTGATCGAGAGCCTCGAGTCGGGTCCCAAGGACGCCGATCCGTCGCGCAGCTGGTGGCGGCTGAAGGGGCTCGTGGTGCACGGCTACTTCACGAGCGAGCCGGTGATGAAGAACGTGCTCAAGGTCGAGGTGATGCCCGGACGCTTCGAGGGCGCTGCGCCGGTGAAGCTCAAGAAGAAGCCATCTGCCGTGGTGGTTCCCCCCAGCGACGACGAGGCGCACTTCCATGGCTGACCGCTACGATTACGACGCGATCGTCGTCGGCTCGGGGATGAGCGGCGGCTGGGCGGCAAAGGAGCTCACCCAGGCGGGGCTCAAGACGCTCGTGCTGGAAGCGGGGGGCCCGGTCGATCCGCGCACCGACTACGTGGAGCACGTGCAGCCGTGGCAGATGCACTTCCGCGGCTTCGGCGATCGCAAGGCGCTCGAGCGCGACCAGCCGATCCAGAGCCGCTGCTATGCGTGCGACGAGGTGGGACACAAGTTCTTCGTGAAGGACGCGGAGAATCCGTACACGACGCCGGGTGACGCGCCCTTCAACTGGCTGCGCGGCCGGCAGGTGGGTGGCCGCTCCATCATGTGGGGACGCCAGGTCTATCGGTGGAGCGATCTGGACTTCGAGGCGAACCTCAAGGACGGTCACGGCACCGACTGGCCGATCCGGTACAGGGACATCGCGCCCTGGTACGC
>DASSIC010000021.1:0-2808 GCA_035692325.1 Gemmatimonadaceae bacterium
CTCTCGGCGTCGCCCGATCCCGTGGCCGCCACACGTGCACTGTGCGGCGTGCCGAGGAGGAACCGCGATGGTTGAGGTCAAGATCTGCGGGCTCACGCGCGCCGTCGACGCCGAATTCGCCGACGCGGCGGGCGCGGCGTATCTGGGGGTGATCTTCGCCGGCGGGCCGCGCCAGCGCACCCCCCTCGAGGCGCGCGCAACGCTCGCCGGTCGTCGCGCGCGCAAGGTCGGCGTCTTCGCCACGCAGTCTCCATCCGAGATTGGCGACCTCGCCTCGCAGGTGGGCCTCGACGTCGTGCAACTCCACGGCGACGGCGACGTGGAGCGCGTACGAGCCGTGCGCGCGGCGACGGGCCTCGAGATCTGGGCGGTCGTCCGCACCGCGGACGGCATCCTTCCCGACCATGCCGAGGAACTCGCGAACGTCGCGGACGCGCTGCTGATCGACGCACTGGTTGCGGGCAAGCTCGGCGGCACCGGCGCGTCGGTGCCGTGGGGGATGCTCGGCGAATCGCTCGACGCCATGGAGTCGGGGCATCGCATCGTGCTCGCCGGCGGGCTCACGGCCGACAACGTGGCCGAGGCGATCGGCTACGTTTCACCGATGATCGTCGACGTCTCGTCGGGCGTCGAATCGGCGCCCGGCGTAAAGGACCATGCGCGCATCCGGTCCTTCATCGCCGCCGTGCACGCCACCAGCGACCAGCGTGAGTAGCATGACTGCACCGACCCAGCACTCGGATCGATTCGGCGCCTTCGGCGGGCGCTACGTCCCCGAGACGCTCATCCCCGCGCTCGACGAGCTCGAGATCGCGTACGCGACGGCGCAGGGGGATCCGTCGTTTCGCGCCGACCTCTCCACCATGCTGTCGACG
Organism: Gemmatimonadaceae bacterium; assembly: GCA_035692325.1. Taxonomy (GTDB): domain Bacteria; phylum Gemmatimonadota; class Gemmatimonadetes; order Gemmatimonadales; family Gemmatimonadaceae; genus AG11. Next base: position 876 of record DASSIC010000021.1, read on the forward strand.
TATGTCGGACGTCCGTCGCCGCTGAGCGACGCGCCGCGCTTGTCGGACAAGGTCGGCGCGCGCGTGTACCTCAAGCGCGAGGACCTGAACCACACCGGCGCGCACAAGATCAACAACACGGTCGGGCAGGTGCTGCTCGCGCGGCGCATGGGCAAGACGCGCATCATCGCCGAGACGGGGGCGGGGCAGCATGGGGTGGCCACGGCCACGGTGTGCGCCCGCTTCGGGCTCGAGTGCGTCGTGTACATGGGCGAAGAAGACATGCGGCGGCAGTCGCTCAACGTCTTCCGCATGCGGCTGATGGGCGCGGAGGTGATCCCCGTCACCAGCGGCACGCGAACGCTCAAGGATGCGACGAGCGAGGCGATCCGCGACTGGGTCACCAACGTCACCGATACGCACTACATCATCGGTTCCGTGGTGGGGCCGGCGCCCTACCCGCGCATGGTGCGCGACTTCCAGGCGATCATCGGCGTGGAGGCGCGGGCCCAGGTGCTCGACCGCGCGGGCGCGTTGCCGCGCAGCGTGATCGCGTGCGTCGGCGGCGGATCGAACGCGATGGGCATCTTCCACAGCTTCGTGCCCGACGCCGGCGTGGAGCTGATCGGCGTGGAAGCGGCCGGCGAAGGGCTCGATACGGAACGGCATTCGGCCTCGCTCACGCGCGGGACGCCGGGGGTCCTGCACGGCGCGCTCAGCTACCTCCTTCAGGACGATGCGGGGCAGGTCCATCCCGCGCACTCGATCTCGGCCGGCCTGGATTATCCCGGGGTCGGTCCCGAGCACTCCTTCCTCAAGGACAGCGGCCGGGCCATGTACGTGTCCGTGCGCGACGACGAGGCCATGGAGGGCTTCCAGATGCTCAGTCGTCTGGAGGGGATCATCCCGGCGCTCGAGACCGCGCATGCGGTCGCGTGGATGGTGCGTGAGCGGGATCGCTGGACCGCCGCCGACGTGATCCTGCTCTGTGTGAGCGGGCGCGGTGACAAGGATGTGGCGCAGGTGATGGAAATGGGTATCTTGGACGGGTGACCACCCCGTCCGTCCCACTGCCGGCTGGGGAGCTGGAACAGGTGCAGGCGCCAGTCGAGATCGCGCTCGTCGAGGAGCTTCTCCGGCTCTTTGGCAAGGCAGCGCGGGCGCACCAGCTCTACCTCCCGAACAATCCGATCTACAAGCAGGCGCTGGACAACCTGCGCGCCGGTTTCCGCCCGATCTGGGAGGTGACCGACGAAGTCGCGCTCGGCTTCACCGAAAGCGAGGTCCGGTTCGCGGGGGAGACCGTCCTGGAAGAGGGGACGAAGAGCAGCGACAGCCTCCCCTGGCTGTTCTACAAGGACGGCGTGCGGGAGCTCACCTTCGCGCGCGGCTTCGACACCGAGGAGCTGGCGAAGCTGCTCGACATCCTGCAGCGCGTGCGCAAGGCGTCGCCCGACGAAGACGATCTCCTCACGCTGCTCTGGCAGGGAGACTTCGCCTACCTCCGCTACCGCTACGTCGACATGTCGGTGGATCCGACGACGCCGCTCGGGCAAGGTGGCGAGCGGCTGGCCGACAGTCAGATCGACACCCGGAAGCTGGCCGAGGAGGCCGTGGCGGGCGAGGAGGAGGGCGAGGAGTCGTCGACGTCGAGCGGCGTGGTCAACATGGCCGACTTCGACGCCACGCTCTACTTCCTCGACGAGAAGGAGATCGAGTACATCCAGTCCGAGGTGCGCCGCGAGTACGAGGTGGACCTGCGGCAGAACGTGATCGCGCTGCTGTTCGACACCTTCGAGCAGCAGGCGGATCCGACGATCCGCGACGAGGTCGCCGGCATCCTCGACAGCTTCATGCTGCACATGCTGTCGGCGGGGCAGTTCCGCAACGTGGCCTACTTCCTTCGAGAATCGCTCATCGCGTCGCAGCGGGCGATCGACATCGTGCCGGAGCA
>DASSIC010000022.1:0-2324 GCA_035692325.1 Gemmatimonadaceae bacterium
CACACCGGTTTCAGACTGGTGTGCCCTTCGCTGTTACGGATCACCGTTCACGGATCACCGTTCACGGATCACCGTTCACGGTTCACCGCGTCGTTAGAAGCGTACTCCCACCGTCAGCGGCAGCGTGATCACCGGGCGCCCGTCGGCGAGCATGAGATGCACGCGCGCTTCACCGGTGGCGGAGAAGCCGGTGAGCGGGATCTCGATCCCCGTACCGACGTTCGCGCCGGGCCGCGTGCCCAGACCCGTGCCGGTGTAGATCGCGATGCCGCCCGTCACGAAGGTGTTCATCGGCGACTGCTGCAGCTTGTACACGATCGTCGAGCCGAGCGAGAAGAGATTCACGTCGTCGCCGACGCGGTTCGACTTGAGCGAGAAGCGCTGGTACAGCAGCTCACCGCGCAGCGCGTACGGCTGACCCGTGACACCGTACTCGACGAGGCCGCCGAGGGAATATCCCGCGGCATGATCATCGGCGAGACGACCGATCGGGATCGCGATGCCGGCGGTACCGCCGAAGATCGGCGTGTACATGTTGCCGGCGGGCACGCTGCCGGGACCGGAGACCTGTGCGGCGGCGGTCGTGGAGAGCGCTGCGGCGAGCGCGACGGCGAGGGAAAGAGTTCGGATTCGCATGGGCCGAAGGTTAGCGTGGGCTCGAAATGCGGGCAACGCGACGTGGATCACAACAGCCGCGCGATCCACTCGCCGACGTAGTACCCCACGACCGCCACACCGAGCCCGACGACGAACATGTCCATGCCGGAACGGAAGACGCTCCGCCCGGTGAACACGCTGCGTGCCGCGCCCACGACCCAGTGCGACAGCATCGCGATCACGAACGACACGATCACCGCCGTCCGCCCGTCGAAGAGGAAGAACGGCATGACTGGAATCAGCGCGCCAACCGCCGTCGCCAATCCGGTGATCCACGCCTCGCGCATCGGTGACGTCGCCGACTCGGCGATGCCGAGCTCCTCCTGCACCTGCTCGGCGAGCATCTTCTCCGGATCCGCCATCACCTGGGTGGCGATGCGGAACGCCGAGTCGCGGTCCATCCCCTTCGCCTCGTAGATCAGCGCCAGTTCGTCGCGCTCGATTTCCGGCATCAGCGCGATCTCGTCGCGCTCCATGGCGATCTCGTGCGCGTACACCTCGCGCTCGCTCTGCGCCGCCAGGTAACCGCTGGATCCCATCGAGAGCGCATCGGCGATCAGCCCTGCCACGCCGGCGACGATGACGTGATGATAGGTCTCCGTGCTCGCGACCGTCGCGCCGAGCACGCCGGCCACCAGGCCGAAGTTCGCCGTGAGTCCGTCGTTGAACCCGTAGACCACGTTGCGCAGGAAGCCCCCAGCACCGGTCTTGTGCCAGGGCTCGCCACTGCGCCCCGCGATGACGTTCAACGTGGTGGCGTGCTCGGCCGACTCCTTCGCCAGCACCAGTGCCTCGTCGCGTCCCGCCACCCCGCGGTTCGTCGTGCGATGCATGTCGAGGTACGCCTTGACCTCACGTCCTTCCTCCGCCAGCAGCATGGGGAGCAGAAAGCCGGGGCCGAAGCGACGTCCAAGGAAGGCCAGCAGGCGAGTGCGCGCCGTGGGGCGATGCCGTCCCGGCGAGCGGCCATGCTTGGCGAGCAAGGCCGACCAGATCTCGAGATGGCGATCTTCCACCTCGGCGAGCCGCCGGTAGACGTCCTTCTTGTGTGCGTCCGGTTCGGAGTCGGCGAGCACGCGATACAGGAACGCCGCGTCGGCCTCGTCCTGCCAGTGATGATGGAACGAGTCGAGATCGGGTACGCCGCCCGGCGCGGCGGGAGCGGATGTCGTGGCCATGCGGGGAATATACAGAAGCCCGAATGCGCCGAGGCCCGAGGCCCCGAGGCCCGCGACAACCCTTTCCCGGCTCGACCGTGTCAGACAAGCAACCGTCCCACCGTACCCGAGGAACTCACATGCGACGCACCCAGCTACTCACTCTCGCCGCGACCGCGGCGCTCACAGCCCTGCCTGCCGGCGCGCAGGACGTCCAGATCCTCCGCACCCCTCGCGCCCGAGTGGAGGGCGGCTTCGACGACGCCAACCGCGCCGCGATCGGCATCAGCACCACCGCCACGGGCACGCTCCGCGACACGCTTGGCCTCATGATCACGATGGTCACGCGCGGCGGCCCCGCCGAGCGCGCCGGCATCGAGGAAGGGAACCGCATCCAGGCGATCAACGGCGTGAACCTTCGCGCCAACGCCGCCGATATCGAGGACGCCGAGATGTCCGGTTCACTCTCGCGCCGTCTGACGCGCGAGCTGTCGAAGGCCAAGCCCGGCG
>DASSIC010000023.1:0-2255 GCA_035692325.1 Gemmatimonadaceae bacterium
TCCAACGGACCGCGAAGCCCCCTGACGGACCCCGTCAGTTCCCAACGACCCGCGTCAGCTCCCAACGGACAGCGTCACTCTCTGATTTCGATCGGCGTCACCGCATCGATGAACAGCCAGCACACCGCGCCGAGCGAATAGACCGCAGCTGACACGTAGAACGTGAGCGGCCAGTTGTTGGTCCACGCGAGCAGGTAGCCCACCGCGAGCGGCGAGATCGCGCCGGCGATGTTCCCCATCATGTTCATCGAGCCCGACACGGTGCCCGAGTAACGGCCGCCGACGTCCATGCAGGCGGCCCACGCGGCGGGCATGACGAAGTCGTTGAACAGCCCCGCCATCCCGAGGACGAGCATCGCCTGCGTGGGATCGTCGATGCGCGTGAAGATCAAGATCGACGCCGACGCGCCGGCAAAGCCGATCACCGCGATGACGCGGCGCGCCAGGTTGACGCCGATCACGCGCGCGAGACGCGGAATCGTCCAGCCCGAGATCAGGCATCCCACGCCTCCGAGCAGGAGCGGGAGCCCGGCGAGGAGCGCGCCCATCTTGATGCTCGTGCCACGCGCGTCGCGCAGATACGTGGGGAGCCACGTGATGTAGAAATACCATCCGTACGACAGGCAGATGTACTGCGCGCCCAGGAGCCAGATCGCCGGACGTGTGAAGATCCTGCCCCAGGGCGTCGCGCCGTGCGCGATCGCGCTCTCGGACGCGGGAGGGAACTTCGCCACCTCGGCGGCGTTGACCGACGGATGGGTGCGCGGATCGTCGCGGAACCAGCTGTAGTACCCGATGGCCCAGACGACGCCCAGGATGCCGAAGAGCTCGAACGCGCGGCGCCAGGAGATGAAATCGAGAATCCAGGCCACGAGCAGCGGCGTGAACGCGCCGCCCCACCGCGCGGCAAGCCAGAGGCCCGCTTGCGCGCGTTCGCGCTGGCCGCGTGGCAACCACAGCGTGAAGATGCGCGTGATGTTCGGGAAGCACCCCGCTTCGCCGGCGCCGAAAAGAGTGCGGGTCACGAGCAGCGACGGAAAATTCCACACCCAGCCCGTGGCCGCCGTGAAGAAGGACCACCACACCACGATCCGCGTGAGCACGCGCCGCGGCCCGAAGCGATCGGCCAGCCACCCGCCGGGGATTTCGAAAAGGGCATAAGCCCAGGCGAAGACCGAGAACGCCCACCCCATCTCGACCTTGCTGAGACCAAGGTCCTTCGAGATGAGCGGGGCCGCCTGCGAGATGCAGACGCGATCGATGTACATCACCACCGCGATCGTCAGCGCGAGCGCGACGGTGACGTAGCGCGCCCGCGTGGGCGGGCCGAGCACGACTGAGGGTTCGGATGTCGGAAGCGCCATAAGCAGCAACATCATATGCGAGCGGGGGCACGATAATAGGGAAGCCATGCCGAATTCCTCCGCCGCGCCGCCCCGCCTCGGCCTCGACGTCTACAGCCTGCGCTTCCTGGACTGGGACCCGTTCGCCGTGCTCGAGTTCTGCGCGGCGCGGAGAGTGCGGGTCGTCCACTTCAGCGAGCCGCGGCTCCTCGGAGGGCTCGACCGCGCGCACCTGCAGCGCGTCCGCGACCGCGCCGACGCGCTCGGGCTCGACATCGAGATCGGAATGCTCGCGATCGCCCCGACCTCAGGGATCTTCGATCCCGCGGCGGGAACCGCCGAGGATCAGCTCGCGCGCATGATCGACGCCGCGGCCACCATGCGCTCCCCTCTCATCCGCTGCGTGGTCGGCAACAGCGTCGATCGACGGACGCCCGGCGGCATCGAACGCCACATCGACGCGGCGCTGCAGGTGTTGAGCAACGTCCGCTCCCGCGTCGTCGACGCCGGCCTCAAGCTCGCGATCGAGAACCACTCGGGTGACATGCAGTCGCGGGAGCTGAAGGTGGTGATCGAAGAGGCGGGCACCGACTTCGTCGGCGCGTGTATCGACTCGGGCAACGCGGCCTGGGCGCTCGAGGATCCACACGCCGTCCTGGAGACGCTCGCGCCGCACGTGCTGACGAGCCACATGCGCGACAGCGCCGTCTGGATTTCGCCCGAAGGGGTGGTCGTCGAGTGGACGCGCATGGGCGAAGGCACCGTCGACATCGACCGCTACATGCGCGCCTACGCCGAGCAGTGCCCCGGATGCGCGATCTCGCTCGAGCTGATCACGAACCGGCAGCGGGCATTCAACTTCCGCGATCGCGCTTTCTGGGAGGCGTATCCCGCGATGCCCGCCTCGGACTT
>DASSIC010000024.1:0-4489 GCA_035692325.1 Gemmatimonadaceae bacterium
GGATCTCGTCGTCGATGAGGCGCGGAAGGATGCGTTCGCGGTTGTTCGGAGCAGTCATGACGCGGGGTTTTTCGAGGCTCGAAACGCAGGATCTGCAGACTTCGCAATCTAGCCGAAGAACCTCCGAATGGCAACCTCGCCCTGCCCTTTCAACCCGTTGTGGGACAACAGCTTAGCGACTGTCGCCGGAAGGTCTTTCCGAGGAGAACACGAGCTTGAAGCCATCCGGGTCCTGCAGCCGGAACATGCGCACGCCCCACGGCATGTCGGCGGGCTGGGATTCGAGCGCGCCGCCGGCCCCCGTGATCCGCTTCGCAAGGTCGTCGATGCTCTGCGCGGTGGTGAACTGGAGCGAGAAGCCCTCGCCCTTCGCGCGGTCGAGGCCCTTCGCGCCGTCGTCCTGGTTGATCAGGATCCGCACGGTGCCGGCCTTGAGCGACACTGCCACGAGCTTCCCCGCGCGCTCGTGCTTCTGGTCGACGGTGAAGCCGACGACGTCGCGGTACCAGGCGAGGCTTTTCTCGAGATCCTTCACCGTGAGCGAGGCATTCAAGGCCGTGGCGCGGAAGGACTCGGGCTGCGCGCGGCGGTTGGGAACGGCGGAATCCGACGGGTTCTGGCTCATCGTGTCTCCTGTGAAGCGATGCAATTCGGTACGGAGAAGCTAGGTCGTTCGCGGCGTGATGTCAGCGCGCAGCCGCGTCACGATGGCCGCGACGTGCAGCGCGGTCGTGTCGAGCGTCGGCAGCCCGGCGACGTCGGGCGTCGTGAGCAGCAGCGGGAGCTCGGTGCCGCCGAGGATCACCCCGTCCACGCCCTGCTGATCGCGCAGGCGCTCGACGAGAGCGACGAACTCCTGCCGTGTCTCGTCGCGGAAGTCCCCCTCGAGAAGCTCGCCGACGTAGCGCGCATGCACCCACGCGCGGCCCGCTTCGCTCGGCGTGATCACGGCGACACCGTGGCGCGCGAAGACGTCGGGGAAGAACGACGCCTCCATGGTGAAACGCGTGCCGAGCAGCAGGAGTCGGCGAAGGCCCCGTCGCTCAGCTTCTCGCGCGCACACCTCGACGATGCTGAGCAGCGGGACGGAGGAGCGGTCCGCCAGCTCGTCGAACACGATGTGCGGCGTGTTCGCCGTCATGGCGATGAAGTCCGCGCCCGCGCCGGCCAGCCGATTCAGCGACGCAAGGAGGTACTCGACGAGCGCCGGCCGATCGGTGGCCACGAGCCGGAGGGCGCGCTGCACGTCGAGGCTGTCGATCACGATGGAGGGCACCGTGCTCGGATCCTCGCGAGCCCACGCGTCGAGGATGCGACGATAGTAGTCGATCGTGGATTCCGGGCCGAGCCCGCCGACGAGCCCGACGATCATCCGAGCGCGGTCGGCGCGGGCACCACACATTCCCAGCGGGCGACGACGGCACATCCTCGCACGAGTGTGGCGTCCTCGTACACGACGACGATCGCACGCGTCGTTCGTTCGCGCACCGCGCGCCGCGAGTCCGACGCGAGCACCGCTCGTGCCACCTCGGCGGCCCGCAGCGCATGCTCGACCTGCTGCTCCTCCGGCCAGCGCGAGGCGCCGATGCGGCGGAAGGTGAGGGTGATGCGCCCGTGACCGATCCGGCAGTCGGGCGCCGGCTCGATGCCCAGCGCGTGCGCGATCGACGTCGCGATGGAGGAATAGCGGACGACGCCGACCTTGAGGCGGCTCATTGCGCTCCCCTTCAGCGCGAACGTGCCGCGCTCAACTGCTCGGCGATCTCCCCGATCTGTGCGGCATGCCGCGCTTCGTGATCGGACGTCAGCGCCATCCAGGATCGCAGGGTGAGCGCACCGAAGACGGGGTGCGGATGCGTCACGCGGTCCAGCGCGTCCGCATGAGCCGACGCGAATGCACTCAGCAGTCCCGCCCGCGCCGCCTGCAGCTGCGTCAGCGCGCCATCCGCCGAGAGACTCCCCGCGGGCCGCACGCGCTCCGGCGCCTCGATGCGCCGCGACCGGTCGCGGATGCGCACTCCCAGCTCCGGCGTGCTGTGCGCTTCCAGTGGCGCGGCCGGGACATCAGGGCCAGGGGGCGCTTGCCCCTTGATCGCGAACAGCTTCGTGAGCCCCGTCTCGATGCGCACGAGATGCTCGAGCACCTCGGCGATCGACCAACGCTCGGGAGCAGGTCGCTCGTTCTGCAGCGCCACGGGAATCTTCGCCAGGCGCTGGACGAGCGCGTCGCGTTCGGCGCTCAGTCGCGCCAGGATCTCTGAAGTCGCGAGATAGTCGGCCATGGCTTCATGATACTCACGTTGCGTCGGCCGCGCGAAGCCACTTGGCCCGCGTGTACACCGGACGGAATCCCTGACGCTCGGCGTTGCGCTGCGACGCGCTGCCGGGCTGCGTCACGACCATGGCGAGGGGGATGTCGCGCGCGGCCGCGAAGGCGAGGCGGGCCTGGAGCAGCGCGCGCTGGGCGCCCTGGCGCCGCGCCGAGGGAATGGTCGTGGCACCGGCCAGCAGGGCCACGCCGTTGTTGACGTTCAGTGCCGCAGCCGCCACGGGCGCGCCATCGAGCTCGGCGAGAAAGCAGGTGACGCCGCGCGCGCGGGTCACGACGGCCCCGAAGCTCTCGACGAAGGCGCCGAGCTCCGCCGATTCGCTCCCCCACCCCTGTCCGGCGACGCGACACCACAGCGGCGCCTCGTCGACGCCGATCGCGCGCACCGCGATCGGCCCGACCTCTTGGGCGGTGGTCGTCGACGTGGGACGCACGAGCACCACCGATGCCTCGATCGGCGTGTAGCCACGTTCGCTGAGGAGGCTCAACGCGTTCGGCGCGGCGAAGGCGCTCACCTCGTGCGACGTCGGGGCGCCACGCTGCGAGAAGAACTGCTCCAGTCGCTCGAGCTCGCGCACTCCGCACGGCTCGAAGATGCCGAGGCCGTAGGTCTGGGTGAGCGGAGACGCTGGCCCGTCGAACATCGCGTAGATGCCAGCCACGTCGATCCACTCCGCACCCACGTCGGGCTGCACCTCGCGGCGGGCGTCGACGGACGCCGCGTTCGACATCCCTTCGGCGCGCTCGAGCCGGCGCGCGAGCGCGAGATCGACGGCAGGCAAGTCCACGTGGAGCATCGATGGCACGGTCCAATGATAGCGGCGATGCCCGTGGCGAGATAGCGTTCAATGGCCATCCTCGGTCCCGCACGAACCGGAGACTCCCGATGATCCCGCTCCTTCGCTCGTCGCTGCTGGTGCTGCTCCTCGCGACAGCCCTCCCCGCGCAGACCCGTACGCTCGCCGAGCGGCTCGGCCATCCGGCGGGCAGCAAGCTGCTGATTCTCCACGCCGACGACCTCGGCGTCGCGCACTCGGTGGACGCGGCCAGCTTCGACGCGCTCACGCGGGGCGCTGTCTCGTCGGCCAGCATCATGATGCCGACGCCCTGGGTGACGGAGGTTGCGGCCTGGGCGAAGGCGCATCCCGACGCCGATCTGGGGCTGCACCTCACACTCACCAGCGAGTGGGAGACCTACCGGTGGGGGAGCGTCGCGCCGCGGGACAGTGTGCCGACGCTGCTCGACTCCGTCGGCGTCTTCCCGAACGAGGTCGAGCCGTTCGCGAAGCGGGCTACGCTCGTCGAGGTCGAGCGCGAGCTGCGCGCTCAGGTCGAGCGCGCGCGCGCATCAGGCATCCGACCGACCCATCTCGACAGCCACATGGGAGCGCTGTTCGCGACGCCGGAGCTGATGGCGACGTACGCCAGGGTGGCGCGCGCATACGATCTTCCATTTCTCGCTCTGCGCGGCGACCCGAGCTCTCCTCCGCACACCACGCTCGGGCCGAACGAGATCGCGCTCGACGCGGTGGTCATCGCCGGTGACGACGTTCCGCGCGACCAATGGAAGGCGTTCTACCTGCACGCGATCGCCAATCTCAAGCCAGGACTGACGGAGATGATCGTGCACCTCGGCCGCGACGACGCCGAGCTGCAGGCGGTGATGGTCGGGCACGAACCGTACGGCTCGGCGTGGCGGCAGCGCGACTACGACGTCGTGACGAGCGAGGAATTCCGGAAGGCGCTGAAGGACAATGGCGTCGTCCTCGTCACCTGGCGAGAGCTGAGCAGGGCCGCGCGGCAGCCCTGACCAGAGAAACCGATCGTGGACCCGCTCTCCGACGTCCTTCGCGCCGTGCGACTCACGGGCGCCTACTTCTATATCGTGGAGGGGTCGCCGGGCTGGTCGGTCGCGACGATGCCGGCACGAGAGCTTGCTCCGCGGATCCTGCCCGACGCGGATCACCTGGTGCCCTATCATATTCTCTCCGAGGGCACGTGCTGGGGCGGGCTGCACGGCGAGCCGCGTGTACGGATGCAGCCGGGCGACGTGCTGATCTTTCCGCGCGGCGACGCGCACGTGATGTCGAGCCAGCCGAGCGACGCCATCGCGCCCGATCCCTACACGAAGGCGCCCGGACCGTACCCCTCCACGGTTCG
>DASSIC010000025.1:0-5930 GCA_035692325.1 Gemmatimonadaceae bacterium
CAGAAAGCGCTCCGGGGTCGTGCGCTCGACGAACCGCTCCCCGGCGCGGCGCAGGTAGCGTTCGACGTCGAACTCGGTATCGAGCCCGATGGCGGGCGGCGTCGCGTCGAAGCGCTCCTCGAACTCGCGGGCGGTGCGATAGGTCGTCATCGCGATCCCGCGCGCGATCACCATGCACTCGGCGGCACGTCCGGTCTCGAGCCCGACCTCCACGATGCGCCGCTGCGCGAGCCGTAGCGCCGTCGCCATCGGATGCGTTTCGTGCGCGGCGCTGATCACGACCAGTCGGCCCACGCGCGACGGCCATCCCTCGGCGAGGGCGAGCGCAACCATGCCGCCATATGACGCGCCAATCACGGCATCCAGCCGATCGATCTCGACCTCGTCGAGCACGGCCACGATGGCTTCGGCCTGATCGCGCGTCGTGACGACGCGGCTGGGCCGTCCATCGTCACGGCGACCACCGTCGCCGAAATCCACGCCGAGCACGCGGCGGTGCGCGAGATCCAATGGACGGCCCGCGCCCGCGAGACCCTCCCACCAGCCGGCGGTCGGCGCGTCGGGATGGCTGACGACATGCCGGTGCGCCGAGATTCCGCCGAGCGCGAGAATTACCGGCGCGCCGGCGGCACCGGCGAGCTCGTAGCCCAGGGTACGAGTCGGCTCGCAGGCGGTGCTCGCCGTCACGAGATCACCACGGCTGACGCGTGCTCCAGCGGGTCGCACCGGACAGCGATCGGATCGACCTCCTCGGCGCGCAACGCGAACAACACCGCGTCGATCTCGTGTGCGGACGCGCCATGGACGAACGTCCAGGCGCAGCTCGCCGTCGCGTCGGTTTGCACGAAGCCGCACGCGGGCACGAGCCGGTGCAACACCCCGGGCGCGCCGCGGACTTCGACGACCCAATCGAATCGACGATCGTCGCGCGGAGCGGAAGTGACCGCTCGCACCCGCCGCTCGCGGCGGCGCGGTGCCAGCACATCGCTGAGCAGGGCCGTCGCGGTTGGACACCCCCCCGCCCCGGGGCCGGATGCGCAGAGCGGCGCACTCCATCCCGTGTGCACCTCCACGCGGTTTTGCTCGTCACGCGTGCGCGCCAGTGCGCTGTCGCGCCCCACGAGTACCGGCTCGACCGACGCCGCGACGGCTCCTTCCACCAGTGCGCATTCGGCCACCTGTCGCGCCACGCGATCGAGCCGCTCGCCAAGCCGTACGTACCGCGACGGATCCGGCAGCACCGACACGCGACGCACGCGCACGCCTTCCGGCGCGATGCCGAACGCCGCCCACGCGACGAGCGCGATCTTCGCCGCGGCGTCGCGTCCATCGAGGTCACGCGACGCATCGGCCTCGGCGAATCCGGCGGCGCGCGCCGAGCGCAGCGCCGCGTCCAGCGTGGCGCCGTCCTCCAGCTGCGTGAGCACGAAGTTCGACGTGCCGTTCAGGATTCCGCGCACGCGCGACGGCGTCCCCGCGCCAAGTGCGTCGTCGAGCAGGCGGAGCACCGGCACGCCGCCTCCGACGGCCGCGTCGTAGCGCAGCGCGGTGTCCGCTCGCGCGGCGAGCGCCGAGAGCTCGGTTCCGCACTCGGCAAGCAGCTCCTTGTTCGCCGTCACCAGCTCCCGCCCCCGCGACAGCGTCGACCACGCGATGCGCCGCGCCGGATCGAGCCCGCCGATGGCCTCGACGACGACATCCGCGTCGGCGGCGAGGAAGTCATCGACGTCGGCGGTAAGGAGCGAGCGATCGAGGGGCGCGGCGCGCTCGAGCGTCAGGTCGCGCACCAGCACGCGGGTCAACACGACTTCGACGCCGTGGCGTTCGGCGAGCGTCTCGCGGCACGCCGCCAGCTCGCGCACCAACGCGCTCCCCACGGCGCCGCATCCGGCGAGCGCTACCCGCACCCGCGTCGGCGCGCGCCATGTGTCGGTGATCCGATCGTCGATCTGAAGGAGACTCGTCATCCCAACATCCTCGCGGTGAAAAAAGAAAAGGCCCCGATCCTCGCAGGAGAGGATCGGGGCCGAGCGGCGGTGCTCCGCCGGTTCGTCGACTATGCGCGCATGCGCCGTCGCCCGTCCGTCCTCCCCGAGGGGAACGCGGTGGTCATCGACATCGACATGGGCATCGGCGAGTTGTGCATCGAGCGCATCGAGCGGTTGTGGGGCGAGCGGGCACGGGCAGATACAAAAAATGCCCGGCGAGCCGCCGGGCGATCGCGTTTTAGCAATTATTTAACGTGGCTGCAATAGGCGGCAAAGCACCACGGCTCTTCAGTTGTCTGATCGCATCATACGTCGCGACCGATGGATCTGTCAAGCGTCGCCGAACAACGCCACCAGGTCGGCCCACGAGTAACCGGCCCCGAGTGCGAGCATCGTCTCGATGCGCGCCTGGCCGGGACGCCGGCCGTAGGCGAAGATCGCGCCGGCGTCGAGCAGGCGTCGTCCACCGCCGGGATACGCGTAGCTCGGACCGACGCGTCCGCGCTGCGCACGCGAGCTGACGATGACGGGATGCCCGCTCTCCACCCAGCGGACCACGCCGTCGACCATCGCCGGCGGCACGTTGCCGCGCCCCATCGCCGCCAGCACGACGGCGCGTGCCCCGCTCTCACGCGACGCGTCGAGCAGGCGTGCATCGGCGCCGGCGTAGGCGTGCACGAGATCCACCGGCTCCGCGGGCTGCGACGGCACGATGGGCGACGCCATCTTCAGCAGCGCGCGATGGTAGATCACGAGCCCTTCGTCCACCTCGCCCAGCGACCCTACACCAGGGCTCTCGAAGGCATCGCGCGCCTCGGTGTGCGTCTTCCCCACCTCGAGCGCGCTGTGGATGCGTTCGCCGATGCACACCAGCGTGCCGTTGCCGCGCGACGCGGGATCGGCGGCGACGCGCGTCGCGTCGAGCAGGTTCGACGGGCCGTCCCAACCCAGATCGCTCGCCGGACGCATCGCGCCGGTGAACACCACCGGCTTCTCCGGGGGAAGCGACCGCGCCACGAGATACGCCGACTCCTCGAGCGTGTCCGTTCCGTGCGTCACCACCACCCCCTGCACCTCGGGCCGCGCGAGATGCTCGGCGATGCGGTTCCGCAGCGCCCACATCCGCTCCACCGTCATGTGCGGGCCGGGGAAGCGTCCCCACTGCTCCACCTCGAGCTCGGCGATGTCGCGCAGCCCGCGCGTCGCGGTGACGATGTCCTCGCCACTGAGCGTCGGCACCGCGCCGCCGGCGGCGGCGTCGAACTTCATCGAGATCGTGCCGCCGGTGAAGAGGAGGACGATCATCCGCAGAGCACGCTGCCGCCATTCACGTTCAGGATCTCGCCCGTGACGTGGCGCGCGAGGTCGGAGCAGAGAAAGACGATCGGGCCGGCGATGTCCTCCGCCCTCGCGATGCGGCCGAGCGGAATGGCGGCGTCCACGCGTGACCGGACGTCGCCGGCCAGCGCGCCCGCCACCATCTCGGTGTCCACCCACCCCGGCGCGACGGAGTTCACCGTCACGTCGCGCGGCGCGAGCTCGACGGCCAGCGACTTGGTGAGCGAGATGACGGCGCCCTTGCTCGTGCCGTAGTCGGCATGAAACGCCTCGCCGCGTTGGCCGGCGGTGCTGGACACGAGCACGATCCGTCCATGGTCGGCGATCACCCGCGCGACGGCGCGCGTCGTGAAGAAGATCGAGTCCACGTTCTCGCGCATGGTCCGCATCCAGCGCGCATCATCCATCTCGGCGAGCGGCACCTCTTCCTCCGGCCATACTCCAGCGTTGCCGACGAACAGATCGAGCCCGCCGAGCTGGCGCACCGTCTCGAGCACCAGCGATTCGGCCCCGTCGCGCGTCGCGATGTCGGAGGCGTGCGCCGCCGCCGTCACGCCGTCGGCACGCAACTGGGCGACGACCGACTCCGCATCGGCCGCCCGCGACCGGTATCCGATCACCACGCTCGCGCCAGCCCTGGCGAGCAGTCTCGCGGTAGCCGCCCCGATGCCGCGCGATCCGCCGGTGACGAGCGCGCGCTTGCCGCGCAGGTCGATCACAGCGACCGCTCCACGACGTCGCAGATGATGTGCTCGATGCAGAGATGCAGCTCCTGCGCGCGGTCGGTGCGGGTGGTCGGGATCACGATGTTGTGATCGGCCAGGGCGCGCAGCGCGCCGCCGTCGCGCGCGCTGAACGCGAGCACCTTCACTCCCTTCGCATGTGCCGCCTCGGCAGCCCGCAGCACGTTGGGCGAGTTGCCGCTGGTGGAATGGATGATCAGCAGGTCGCCGGGCTTCGCCAGCGCCTCGACCTGGCGCGCGAACACGTTCTCGAAGCCGATGTCGTTGCCCGCCGCCGTCAGCAGCGACGTATCCGTCGTCAGCGCCAGCGCGGGATATGCGCGACGGTTGCGCATGTAGCGGACGACGTACTCGGTCGCCATGTGCTGCGCGTCGGCGGCGCTGCCGCCGTTCCCGCAGAAGAACAGTGTGCCGCCGCCATCGACGGTCGCCTGCACCATCGCCAGCGCGCGGTCCATGTCGGCCTCGAGCTCCGTCGCGACTCGTTCGGCCGTGGCGGCCAGCTCACGAAGTGCTTCGCTGAAGTGCGATGACATGCAGGAGACGGTGCGAGTGTGGGATGCGTCGCTAGCGACCGAGGAAGAGCTCGCGCAGGCGTCCGAAGATTCCGCGCCGCGCCGGCAGCGGCGGCACCGGCACGAGCGCCTCGCCGGCGAGCAGACGCCGGGCGTTCGTGCTGGTCAGCAGCTCGGCGTGCTCCGGCGTCGCCACCTCGAGCAGCCATGCGCGCGCCGTTGCGAGCGAACGCGAGTCGCCATGGTTGTCGCTCGCGAACAGGTCGACGACGCCCGCCTCGAGGAGCGCGCGCGAGATGGTGGCGATGCTGCCCTTGCCGATGAGTCCCGCGGTGTCCATCTGGATCGCCGCACCGGCGGCGCGCCACTCGGCCACCTTCTCCACCGTGCATCCCCAATACCGCTCGGGATGCGCCAGCACCGGCACGCTGCCATGGCTGCGAATGCGAAACAGCTCACCAGCCGCGCGCGCGGGCACACTCGTGCGCGGGAACTCCACCAGCACCGCCCGCGAGCCGCCGAGGCCGAGGTGGGGGGCGCGCAGGTCCGCATTCGGCTCGTCGAGCATGATCTCCCACCCCAGCCGCAGCTCCGGCGCGCGCGACACCGCCGCCTGCAGGCCGGCGAGGATCTCCACGTGCCGCTCGTAGGGCGCGGTCTTCGCCTTCGACGCCAGGAGATGGGGCGTCAGCACGATGCATTCGACGCCGTCAGCAGCGAACCGCTCGAGCACCGGCACCGACATCGCGATCGATCGGGAGCCGTCATCCACTCCGGGCAGCAGGTGCGAGTGGATGTCGATCACGGCGTTGCGCCAAGCGCGGCAATGCGCCGCATCGCGGCCGCGGCGCGCGGCACGAGATCGCTCGGCGACTGCTCGGCAGCTTCGAACGCATACGTCACGAGGGCGTCTGCCGTGAGCAGATCGAGCGCGCAGTCCCGCGACGTGCAGTCCCCCGCGAGGAGACCGCCGACCAGCCGCTCCGCCGCGGCGAGACAGACGTCGCCCACCCGCTCGGCGCTCGCGGTCGAGGCATCACCGAGCGCTTCGCGGACGCGCGCGCTCAGGACGGGGGGCGGAACGGGCGTGCGGCTGTCGAGCCAGTCGCTCACCGTCATGCGGCGGAGACGAGCGCGCTGACGAGGCGCGGCGCTTCCGCCAGCGCCGCGTCCAACCGTGCAGCGTCGGGAATCCCGGCCTGCGCCATGTGCGGCTTGCCGCCCCCACGCCCGCCAGCCACCGCCGCGACGTCACGCACGATCGTGCCCGCATTCACGCCTCGGGCCCGCAGGTCGTCGGTGACGATCACCAGCAGCGCGGCCTTTCCGTCCTCGAGCCGGGTGCC
>DASSIC010000026.1:0-3027 GCA_035692325.1 Gemmatimonadaceae bacterium
GACTCGATCGCCACGAGCAGGTTCGCCGAGGTACCGATCGGAAAGACGTTGCCATAGCCGATCGTGGCGAAGGTGTCGACGCTGAAGAAGAAGGCGCGCAGGAAACGGCCGCCCATGTCGCGCACCGCCGCTCCGCCGAGCGCACCGTCGCCGCAGAGGAGCAAGGCGGAGGCGAAGAGCGCATTCATCACCGCGTACGCCACCATGACGACGCCGAGGAAGCGCGGCCACGTCATGGTCAGCAGCGCGTGGTAGCCGTTCAGGTAGGAGAAGGGCGAGAAGCCGACGCGGCGCGACGTGAAGCTGCCGTCGCGATTGATCATGCGCTGCTGGCGCGCACCCCCGAACACGGTGCCGAACCCGAGGTCCTTCGGCTCCTCCGCGGCACGCGGCACCTCCGCGAGGGGCGCGGTCACGGCAACGACTGATTCGGGCGGTTGAGGCGACGTCACGACGGGAAGCTACCATCGGCCGCGCTTGCGTCAAACGGCAGTGCGGCAGCACCTTGTAGGTGGCGACCGCGCGCCGCGCACGCCACCCCATGATGCCATCGACCTCCGAGCGCGCCTTCGACGAGGCGCAGACCCGACGCCCCCGACTCATCGTCGCCGGGCTCGCCATCGCATACGCCGCCGCCTACCTGTTGTGGCTGCGGTTCGGCGACGTGGGCGGTCGCGTGCACGACCTGGTGAGCGAGGCGGTGTTCCTGCCGCTGAACGCCGCACTGGTCGTCGTGTTCCTGCTCGCGGCGCGGCGCGACGACACACGCGCGCCGATGCGCCGCGCGCTGCGCTTCCTGGCCGCGGCATCGGCCATGATCGTCCTCGGCAACGTGGTGACGTTCGATGCCGTCATCCGCCACGGTGGCGTGCGCCCGGGCTCCGTGGCCGACCTCTTCTTCCTCGCCAGCTACCCGCTGACGCTGGCGGCCTATCTCTCCATCCCGGTCGGGCCGCAGCGGATGAACCGGTGGAAGCTGCTCTGCGATGCCGGGATGGTGCTCTCCGGCGCCGGGGTGGCGCTCTGGTACTTCGTGCTGCGCCCAATGGCGGGGAGCGCGGCGTCGCCGGGCGCCATCGCGATGGCGCTGCTCTACCCCCTCGCCGACCTGCTCGTGCTCGTCGGCATCACGACCATCGTCCTGCGTCGCCCGCTGGACGATCATCGCGGCGCCATCCTGTGGCTGGGCGTGAGCAGCGCGCTGGCGGTGATCGCCGACCTCGCGTTCAACCTCATCGTGCTGGCCGGCGGCAAGCGCTCGATGGTGCTCACCGACGTGCTGTATCTCGCCACGTACCTGTCGCTCATGGTGAGCGCGGAGCTGTTCCTCCGCTCGCCGTCGGCAGCCGGGTCGGCGCGTGAGCACCGGCAGCTGTCGCGCGCGGCGTCCGCGCTGCCGTTCGTCGCGGCGGGTGCCACCTACACGCTGCTGTGCATCATCGCGCTGCGCGCGTGGGTCGCTCCACTCAGTGGCGTCGCACTCGGCGCGGTGGCGGTCTCGGTGTTCCTCGGCGCGCGGCAGCTGCTCTCCTTCCGGCAGAATGCGGCGCGGCTCGCCGAGCAGGCCGTGCGCGCCAGTGAGGCGCGCTTCCGTTCACTCGTGCAGCACTCGTCCGACCTGATCTTCGTCATCGGCGCGGACGGCGTGATCCAGTTCGCCAGCTCCTCGGCGTCGCGACTCATCGGCTACGAGGCCGAGGCCCTCGTCGGCGTCGACCTCATCGCACTGGCGCACCCCGATGATTCCGACGTCGTCGCCTCGTTCGTCCGCGTCGCCGCGAGTCTGCCGGGCGTCTCACCGCCGGCGGAGTGGCGGCTGCGCGGCACCGACGACACCGTCGTGCAGGTGGAGGCGATCGCCAGCAATCGCCTCGCCGACGACGCCGTGCGCGGCATCGTCGTGAATGCGCGCGACGTTGGTGAGCGGAAGGCGCTGCTCGACCAGCTCGCGCATCAAGCCTTCCACGATCCGCTCACGGGCCTCGCGAACCGCGCACTGTTCTACGACCGCGTGTCGCACGCCCTCGAGCTGGCGCAGCGCGAGGGACGGATCGTGACGATCCTCTACCTCGATCTGGACGGCTTCAAGCAGATCAACGACACCATGGGGCACTCGGAAGGGGACCACCTCCTCCGCATGGTCGCCAACCGGTTACGCGCCTGCGCGCGCGCGACGGACACCGTGGCCCGCCTGGGCGGCGACGAGTTCGCCGTGCTCGTGGAGGACACCGCGGTGGCGCGCAGCACCGAGCGGCTGATCGAGCGCATCCGCGAACAGATGGCCTTTCCCTTCACTCTGTCGGGGCGCGACGTCCGCATCTCCGCCAGCATCGGCAGCGCGTCGACGCTCGGTGGCGAGGTGGATGAGGTGCTCCGGCACGCCGACGTGGCCATGTACTCGGCGAAGCGCACCGAGAAGGGGAGCCACCGCGCGTTCGTGAAGGAGATGCTGAAAACGACGTGAGACGTGCGCCGTCAGGGCACCGGCGCCTGCTTCGGCTCTACCTTCACGACCCACAGCCCGTTGTTGTAGTCGTTCACGTAGGCCAGGCCGTCCTTCGGGTTCACGACCACGCCCCAGGTGAAGGCGGCGTTCTTCGTGTTGCCGTCCATGTCGGCCGTCTGGAGCTGGCCGATCTCGCGCCCCTGCGCGCGCAGGTCGCCGCGCAGCTCCCCCGAGATGTCGAACACATGGAAGCCGCCGTCGTAGGCGCCCAGGTAGAGCGTGTCGCCCACGACCCACACGTTGTGCACGCCGCCGTACTCCGGGGTGTACGACGCCACCGCCCTCGGGTGCCGGATGTCCTTCACGTCGAGCACCTGGAGCGTGCCGTACATCCGGCTCGCCGCGGCATCCTTGGCGCCGGCGACGGGGCCGTTGCGGTACACCTCGTCCGCGATGAACACGTAGTCCTTGTGGCGCCACGCCGTGTGCGTGCCGCGGGTGAAGCCCGGCCCGCTCACCGCCTCGACCTCGTGATACAGCTTGTCGAGATCATACTTGTACTGCGAGACGAACTGCGGGTT
>DASSIC010000027.1:0-2889 GCA_035692325.1 Gemmatimonadaceae bacterium
GTGCGATTCCACACCGTGGGCTCGTCGGCGTGGGGACGCCTGGGGCGCGCGCTGTACATGGCGGACTACCTGGAGCCGGGACGCAAGTTCTCGCGCAGCGACCGCGCGTATCTGGCATCGCAGGTCCCGCACGACTTCGACGCGACCTTCCGGCAGGTGCTGCGCGCTCGACTCGAGTGGTCGTTGCGCGAGGGGATGCGACTCTTCCCCGAAGCGGTCGCGCTCTGGAACACGGTCCGGTGAAGCGGCTCCGGATCGCCGCCGTGCTGCTGCTCGTCGTGCTGGTGCTTGGCGGGGCGAGCTGGGTGCTGCACGCCCGGCAGGTCGTGCGCAGCCCCCTGTCGTCGGTGCTGCCGCGTGGCAGCGGACCGCGCGCGCCGGAGGGGGTGCGCGTACGCGTGCAGGTGCTCAACACCACGAAGACGCGTGGGCTGGCGCGCCGGGCTACACGCCTGCTGCGCGACCGCGGCTTCGACGTCGTGGAGATCGGCACCGCGACGCCGATGCTCGATACGACGCTCGTGCTCGATCGATCGGGACACGCGGAGTGGGCCGCCACCGTGGCGACGATCCTCGAACCGGCGCGCTCGGTGGCGCGCCCGGATTCGTCACGCTACCTGGACGTCACCGTGCTGATCGGGCGAACGTGGCGCCCGCCGTCCCATCCGCTCGACCCGTAGCTGACCGCACGCCGCGGCGATGTCGATCCCGCGGCTCTTGCGCACCGCCACCTCCACGCCGCGATCGCGCAGCAGCCGCGCGAAGCGCGAGATCTCGTTCGCCGGTGTCGGCACGAAGCCCTGCGACCCGCCGGGGTGCAGCGGGATGAGGTTGACGAACGCGCCGCACTCGCGCGCGAGCTGCCCGAGCGCGCGCGCCTGCTCGATGCCGTCGTTCACGCCGCCCAGCATGACGTACTCGAAGGTGACGCGCCGGTCGAACACCTTGGCCGCCGCGATCACGTCGGCGAGCGGATACTTGGTGTTGATCGGCATCAGCTCCTTGCGCAGCTCGTCCGTGGGCGCATGGATGCTCAGCGCGAGGCGGAACTGCTCCGGCCGCTCGCCGAGCGCCACGATCCCCGGCAGCACGCCGACGGTGGAGATCGTGATGTGCCGCGCCCCAATGCCGAGCGCGCGCGGATCATTGAGCAGCGTCAGCGTCGGCGAGACCGCCTTCCAGTTCATCAGCGGCTCGCCCATCCCCATGAAGACGATGTTCGTCACCGCGACCGGCTCGTCGAGCAGGCGCATCTCGCGCACCTGGCCGGCGATCTCGTACACCTCGAGATTGCGGCTGAAGCCCATGGCGCCCGTGGCGCAGAAGGCGCAGCGTAGCGCGCACCCCGCCTGGGACGAGATGCACAGCGTGACGCGGTTCCCGTCCGGGATCGCCACCGTCTCGATCGCTTCGCCGTCCCTGAGCCGGAACAGGAACTTCCGGGTGCCGTCGGACGACAGCTGGCTCGTGGCGAGCTCGAGCCGGGGCAGCTCGAACCGCTCGTCGAGCGCAGTGCGCAGCGCGGCCGGCAGCTCGGTCATGTCGGCGAACGAGCGGGCGGGCACCTGCCAGAGCCGGCGCACGACCTGACCGACGCGATAGCTCGGCTGGCCGAGCTCGGTCATGGCGACGGCGAGGCGCGCGGCCGCGTCGTCGGGGGTCAGGTTCAGCAGATTTTCGCGTTCGCTCATCGGCACAACACCATCGTCAGCGGACTCGGCGCTGCGAGGCCGCACCGGCGGCGAACGTCATGCGCCGCATGGAGTTGAGCTTAGTCGCCACAGGGCCGAAAAGCAACCGGACTGCTACCCTCGCACGGGCGTGCGCGCTAGGTTTAAGGGTTCAACGTGACCGAGCGCACCGTGGAGGCAAACGAGCGCCGATCTTTCCCCTTTCACGTACGTGATGTCTGAATCGGCGCTGGCCACAACGCATCGGTCTCATCTCTGCGGCGCACTGCGCGCCGAGCACGTCGGCACTTCTGTACGCCTCGGTGGCTGGGTCCACCGGGCGCGCGACCTCGGAGGACTCGTCTTCGTCGACCTGCGGGACCGGGCCGGACTCGTTCAGGTGTCGTTCGATCCGTCCATCACCGGCGCCGATCTCGCGGCGCGCGCCGCGTCGCTGGGCGCCGAAACGGTCGTGCTGATCGAGGGAACGGTGGCCGAGCGTCCAGCCGCGATGCGCAATCCCGAGATGGGCACGGGCGACGTCGAGATCCGCGCGACCTCGCTTCGCGTCGTGGGGCCGGCGGACACGCCGGCGATTCCCGTCGCACGCGGCAAGAGCGAGCAGCTCGCCGCGGAGGAGCTTCGCCTGCGTCACCGCTACCTGGATCTCCGTCGCGACGAGCTGCAGCAGAACCTGATTCTGCGCCACCGCCTCATGCAGGCCACTCGGCGGTATCTCAGCGAGGCGGGGTATCTCGAGATCGAGACGCCCATCCTGACCAAGCCGACGCCGGAAGGCGCGCGCGACTACCTGGTGCCGAGCCGCGTGCATGCCGGTGAGTTCTACTCGCTGCCGCAGTCGCCGCAGATCTACAAGCAGCTGCTCATGGTGTCCGGCTTCGACCGTTACTTCCAGATCGCGCGCTGCTTCCGCGACGAGGATCTGCGCGCCGATCGCCAGCCCGAGTTCACGCAGATCGACCTCGAGGCGAGCTTCGTCGCGCAGGACGACGTGCAGTTCGTGGTGGAGACCGTGCTCGTCGCGCTGTGGAAGACCGCGGGCCACGAGATCCCGACGCCCTTCCCGCGCCTCACGTGGCGGGACGCGATGGAGCGGTTCGGCGTGGACAAGCCGGACCTGCGCTACGGCCTCGAGATCGAGGACCTCTCCAGGCTCGTGGGCGAGGACGCCGCCCCCTTCCTGCGCGCCGCGATCGCC
>DASSIC010000028.1:0-2206 GCA_035692325.1 Gemmatimonadaceae bacterium
GCCGACACGACCGTCACGAGCGCTGCGCCGGTGGAGGCAGCGAGGGCGACGACCTTCCCGACCTTGTGGAAGACGGTGGCTTTCTGGATGACGGAATTGATCTGGCCCATGTAGCTATTGGACGGGGGCCGGACGAGGTCGGTAACAGGTATGGCGCCGCGCCATGGGCATCTGCCGATCCGGCGCAGGCACTAACTCCCTGAATCGCGGGTCAACTGGACCCACGGGCACCATTTCGGCAGACTTCATCGATGCAGACCACCAACGACTTCGTCATCACCAGCGACCCGGCCGCCGTCGATCCGGACGCGGTGCACGCCTACCTGCGCAGGAGCTACTGGGCCGAGGACATTCCGCGCGACCTGCTGGCCCGCGCCGTGGCGAACTCAGTCCCGTTCAGCGTGAAGCTCGGTTCCGCGCAGGTGGGGTTCGCGCGCGTCATCACCGACCGCGCGACCTTCGCTTATCTCGCCGACGTCTACATTCTCGAAGAGTATCGCGGCAGGGGACTCGCGCGTCGGTTGATGGATGCGGTGATGGCGCACCCCGACCTCCAGGGGCTGCGTCGCTTCAGCCTCACGACACGCGACGCCGAAGGGCTGTACCGTCTGTACGGATTCACCGAGCTCGCGACGCCACAACGGCATCTCGAGATCGTCCGCCCCGGGCTGTACAAGGGCGGTACCACGAACAGTTCGACGCACGCCAATCGATGACGCACACCGGTCCGGTGTTCGACCAGAAGCCGCCGCGCCAATCGTCCGGGTCGGCGCAGATGGCGAAGGCGGGAGTGAGCTTCGGCTCCGCCCTCGCGATCACCATCTCATGGAGCCAGCACCACTCCATCCTGTGGGCGATCCTGCACGGCATCTTCTCGTGGTTCTATGTGATCTGGTACGCGCTCACGCGGTCCGCATGAGAGCTCTCGCGCTCGTTCTCGCCGTCGCCGCGATGGCGTGTACCGACACGCGGCGCGGGCCTACTCTCAAGGAGCGCATGGCAGCCGAAGCCGCCGCCGCACCGGCGACGGTGTCGTCGACGCCATTCGAGCCCGTCGCCGCCTTCTGCACCGACACCGCCGAAGCGGCGGCGATGCGCTGTGCCGAAGGCGTGGCGATGCGCTCCGGCGACACGATCATTCTCCGGCTCACGAACGTCGGCGCGGCCAAGCGCGTCGACAATCCGGCCGAGGGCGACCGCTACCGTCGCTACTACTACGCGGGCCGCTTCGGCGGCGACAACGGCACGCCCGCGTTCCACATTCTCGACGTGCGCAACTACGCAGGGGGCGCGATCGAGTTGATCAACGCCGCCACCGGCGATTCGCTCTTCCTGCGCGGCGTGCCCCTGCTTTCGCCCGATGGCGCGCGCTTCGCGGCGGTGGAGGAGCCCGACGCCTGCGAGCTGGCCACGCAGCTGGAGGTCTGGCGCGTCACCGGGGACAAGCCGGTGCGCGAATACAATGTCCAGCCGTTCGACTGTGACGCGAACACCGGCTGGGGCCCGTCCAATGTGACCTGGCGCTCGCGCGATACGATCGCCCTCGTCCGCAACCGGCTGCCCACCGACTCGGTGCGGCGCGCGAACGGCGAGCGCATCATGTCGCCCGCGCTGCTCGTGCGTGAGGCGGGCACCTGGGTGCTCGACACGACATCCGTCGCGCGCGCCCGCACCAGGCCCTGACCAAGACCGTCTCCATGCCGATCGAGAACGTCTCCGACACCGCCCGCTGGGTCGCCGTCTATCGCGCCATGGAGACGGCGCGCCCCGACGCGATCTTCCGTGATCCGTTCGCCGAGCGGCTCGCCGGCGAGCGTGGGCATGCGATCGTGCGGGAGATGAAGCAGGGGCGGCAGTTGGCGTGGGCGATGATCGTCCGCACCGCCGTGCTCGACGAGATGATCCTCGACCGCATCGCGAAGGACGGCGTGGACACGGTGATCAACCTTGCGGCCGGTCTCGACACGCGCGCGTGGCGCCTGAAGCTGCCACCGACCCTTCAGTGGTTCGACGTCGATCTCCCGGCCATCTCGGCCTACAAGGCCGAGGCGATGCGCGGGGAGAAACCCGTGTGCCGCTACGAGGCGGTCGCGGTGGATCTCACGAGCGACGCCGCGCGCGACGAAGTGCTGCGCCGGCTTGGCGGCGTGGCGCGCACCGCGCTCGTCGTCACCGAAGGGTTGCTCATCTATCTCGCGCCGGCGCA
>DASSIC010000029.1:0-10588 GCA_035692325.1 Gemmatimonadaceae bacterium
GGTGAGGCATTTGACGAAGGGCGGCTCCCCAAGCGAGCCGCCCTTCGTCGTTGCGGCCGACGTTGACGGCGGCACGACGAGCGCGTTGGTTGTCGGCACCATGGCGCTGCGCGATCTCTTCGTCGTGTCCCACACACACTGGGACCGTGAGTGGTACCACTCGGCTGAGCTCTTCCGTCAGCGCCTCGTCGCGCTGGTCGACGAGCTGATCGACGATCCGCCCGCGTCTGGAGAGAGCTTCCTGCTCGACGGACAGGCGGTGCTGCTCGACGATTATCTGTCCGTACGCCCGGAGCGCGCCGCCGAGCTCTCGACGCTGCTGCGCGACGGGCGGATCGAGGCGGGACCGTGGTACGTCCTCGCCGACGAGCTCATTCCGGGCGGCGAGGCGCTCGTCAGGAACCTGCTCGCCGGACGCGCGGCGGTGCGACGGCTGCGCGGCGAGGCCCCGCCGGTGCTGTACTGTCCGGACTCGTTCGGACATCCCGCCGTGCTGCCCGATCTCGCCCGGGGCTTCGGTTGTGACCTGGCGATCCTCTGGCGCGGCCATGGCGGCGCGCGGGACTCGCGGAGCGACATGGCGCGCTGGCGGTCCGCCACGGGTGCCGAGGTGCTGTTGTATCATCTCCCCCCGCACGGCTACGAGTTCGGCAGCGAGCTGCCGACCGACCCCGGGTCCCTCGCCACCCGGTGGTCGCGCATCGCCAGCGTGCTCGGGCCACGGGCGGTCACTGGCACCGCTCTGCTGCTGAATGGGGCGGATCATCATGCCCGCCAGCGCGGACTTCACGACGCCATTGCGGCGTTGGCCGTGGCAGCCGCACCGGTCCGCGTGCGCCACATCAGCCTGCGCGGCGCGGCGGCGGAAGTCGTGGCGGCGGCCAGCCGCATCGACCTGCCGATCGTGGAAGGCGAGCGGCGCGACTCCTATGGCTACACGTGGACACTCCAGGGCACGCTCGCGACGCGCGCGGCGCAGAAGCGCCGCAACGCGATCGCGGAGCGCACCCTGGTGCGCGACGTCGAACCGTGGCTCGCACTGCTCGCTGGTGGGTCGGACGAACGCGCCCGCGCGCTCCTTCGCGCTGCCTGGCGCACGCTCCTGTTGGCCCATCCGCACGACACCCTCTGCGGCACGTCGATCGACGACGTGGCGACAGCGATGGATGCACGACTCGCGTCGGCAGTGGAGCAGGGGGAGGGCATTCGCGTTCAGGCGCTGTTCGCGCTCCTGGGGCACGATGTGGAGCAGGCACGGACGAGCGCGTCGGCATGGCGCCCAGCGGTGGTGCTGCGCAACCCGACGGCTCGGCCGCGCGGTGGTGTGGTCGAGCTCACGCTCTCGGCCACGGTCGCGGACGTCGCGGTGGGACCTGGCTCGGGCGCGCGTCAGGGGTCGCGCCGACGCGTCCCGCCGTGGCGAGTGGAGGGGATGCCCCTGCAGATCCTGGCGCGGCGCGAGCGTGTCGCCCTCACGGAATCGCCGCGTGCATACCCGGACGCAGATCTCATCGTGGAAGTCCGCGCGTTGGGATGGGTGGATCGCCTGGCCGGCTACGGCGTGACGACGCGCTTCCAGCGAAAGGGCGACGGGTCCTTGCCGCGCAATCCGGTGCGCGCCGAGGGCCATACGCTCGACAACGGCCTGGTCCGCGTGGAGGTGAGCGAGGGCGGCGTGGTGCGGATGATCGATCTCGCGACCGGCCGCGTGGTGAACGACGTCGTCACGCTCGCTGACGTACGCGATGTGGGCGACCTGTACACGCCGGCCCCACGCGAGCCCCTGCCACCCGCGCGCCTGCGACGGGTACGGCTGGTGCATCGCGGGCCGCTGCGCGGCGAGATCGCGCTCGACTTCGATCTCATCACGGCCGACGGCCGCAACGGCGGGCGATGCCACATCGCGCTGCAGCTCGATGCGAACCTGGCCGCGCTCCGCATCGCGATCGATGGAGAGAATCGTGGGCGCGATCATCGCCTGCGCGTTCACATCGCGACGGACCTCGCCGATGCGGTCACGGTGGCCGACGCCGCATTCCATCCCGTGGCGCGCCTCCCGCTCACGGTTGCGCCGGAAGACGCGCAGATGGAACAGGGTGTGTCGAGCGCTCCACTGCATCGCTGGGTCGCGCGCTTCAGTGCGGATGCCGGCGCGACGATCTTCTCCGACGGCCTGGCCGAGTACGAGAGCTTCGACGACGGATCGGTCGCCGTGACCCTGCTGCGTGCGGTAGGTGAGCTGTCCCGCCACGACCTGCCCGAACGGCCCGGGCACGCCGGCTGGCCTGCGCCCACACCCGACGCTCAATCGCTCGGCCCCTTCTCGGCGCGGCTCGCGATCGCATTGCACGAGGCCGACTCTCCCGTGCAGCGCGACGCCATCGAACGGCTCGCCGACGACGTGCTGCTGCCGATCGTCGGCGAGACCCTTCGCTCCAACCTCGCTGACGAAAGCGAGGGGGCGGGACTCGAGCTGGAAGGCGACGGATTGGTGTTCAGCGCGGCCGCTCCTGCGCAGCGCGAGGGATGGACGATGCTGCGCTGCGTCAACCGGCGCCCGCATCGCGTACGCGGCGGGTGGCGATTGTATCGTCCGGTGAACGAAGCGGTGCGGGCGCGACTCGATGAGACGCCTCTCGCGCCCCTCGCGGTCGCCGAGCGATCGATCGTGTTCGATGCGGAGCCGTACGAGATCGTGACCGTGCTACTGCGGTAAGGTGGTCGCGCGCTCGCCGGCCAGGCGGTCACGCCATTCGTCGCCCAGCACGGTCACTGCCAGCACGGTCACCACGAGCGCGAGCCCGGGCGCCAGCGCCACCCACGGCGCGGTCACGAGCAGGTCGCGTCCTCCGGCGATCATGTTCCCCCAACTCGGCGACGGCGGCTGGATCCCGAGTCCAAGGAACGAGAGCCCGCTCTCGAGCAGGATCGCGTTGCCCACTCCGAGCGTCGTGGCCACGAGCGCCGGCCCGATCGCGTTCGGCAACACGTGGCGCCCCAGCACACGAAGCGGCGGCGCCCCGAGCGCCTCGGCCGCCGGCACGAAGGGGCGAGCGCGCACCATGATCACCTCCGCGCGCACGAGACGCGCGATGCCCATCCAGCCGGTGAGGCCGAGCACGACGAGGATGGTCGCGAGGCCGGGCTGCCAGAGGGCCACGCCGACCAGCAGAAGCACGAGGCGCGGCAGGGCGAGCAGCAGGTCGGCGATCGCCATCAGCGCACGGTCCGCGATGCCGCCGAGCCAGCCCGCCGCTGCGCCGGCGAGTGTTCCGACGACCCCCGCCAATGCCGCGCCGGCGATGCCGACGAGCAGGGAGAGACGTCCGGCGAGCATCATGCGCACGAACAGATCGCGTCCGAAGCGGTCGGTGCCGAGCAGGTGGAAGGCGCCGCCGGCGTCGCGACCGAACGGCGGCACGAGTCGTCGTGCAAGCACGTCCTGAATGCGCAGCGGATCGTGCTGTGCGAGCGCGGGCACGATCACGACGCCGAGCACGAGCAGCGTCACGACGGCCAGCGCCGCCGCCCCCGCGGTCACCCGGCCGCGCGCTGCCACCGCCCTCACCTCGATATCCTCGGGTCGGCCCACGCGAGCAGCATCTCCGCCACGAGGTTCGCCACGATGACGACGGCCGCGTAGGCCGCCGCGCAGCCGAGCACCACCGGATAATCCCGCGCGACGATCGCCGTCACCATGAGCCGACCCATGCCGGGCCACCCGAAGATCGTCTCGACGAACACCGAGCCCGCCACGGTGCCCGGCAGCGCAAGGGCGAACAGCGTGATGAGCGGCGCACGGAGGTTGGCCGCGACGTGTCGGGTGAGCACGCCGCGCTCGGTGAGTCCCTTCGCGCGTGCCGTGCGCACCCAATCGGCCCGCATCACGTCGAGCGCGCTGCTGCGCACGTAGCGCGCGACGCCCGCCGCTCCGATCGCGGCGAGCAGCCCCACCGGCAGGATCGAGTGGCGCAGAAGATCGGCCATGCGCGCGAAGCCCTCGAGCTCCGCCCCCGGGGTGTTCATGCCGACGGCGGGAAGTCGCATCCAGAGGGGAAGGCTGAGCGACGACGCGAGATAGGTGAAGCAGGCGATGGCGCCGAGGCCAAGCCAATACGCTGGCGATGCGGCCAGCACGACGGAGAGGGCCGTGAGCAGCAGGTCGCCCAACGTCCCGCGCCGCGCCGCCTGTGCCAGCCCGACGAGCGTGCCGACAGCGAACGAGAGCAGGAGCGACGCGAGCCCGAGGCCGAGCGACACCGGGAGTGCGTCGCGGATCACGAGTGCCACGGGCCGGCCTTCGGTGAAGCTGGTACCGAGGTTCGCATGCAGCATGTCGCGCATCCACCGTGCATATTGGACCGCGACGGGCCGATCGAGCCCGAGTCCCGAGCGCAGCTGTGCCGCATCCGACGCGGTGGCGCCGGGCGAGATCAGGAAGGTGGCGGGATCGCCCGGAGCCAGGCGAAGGAGCGCGAAGGTGAGCGACAGCACGCACCAGTACAGCAGGGCGGTCCGCACCACGACGCGAAGAAGAGCAGGGGATCGCACGGCTTGATATCGCATCGGCGCTCCATCGCGTCAACGGCGATCGTCGCGCTCCTGCTCGGCGCGGGGTGCATCGCGCCGCAGCGGCCCGACGATGTCGTGGTGCTCGCATCGGGCGCCGACCTGGAGTCGGCGAATCCGCTCGTCACCACGCATCCGCTCTCGCGCCAGGTCCAGCGCTTCGTGCTGTTCGTCACGCTCGTGCGCTACGATTCCGCGCTCGTGCCGCAACCGTACTATGCGCGACGCTGGCAATGGAGCGACGGCGGTCGCACCCTCACCCTCGCGCTCGCGTCGGACCTGCGCTGGCACGACGGCGTACCCACGACCGCGGACGACGCCGTCTTCACTCTGCTGACGGCGCGCGATCCCGCGACCGGCTTTCCGCGCGCCGCCGAGCTCCGATCACTCGATACGGCGATTGCACTCGACGACACCACGCTGCAGCTGCGCTTCCGTTCGGCGCCGCACGCGTTGCCGGCGCTGCTCGCCGAGCTGCCCATCGTGCCTCGGCATCTGCTCGGTGCCGTATCGCACGCGCGCATGCGCGGCGCGGAGTTCAACGACGCACCGGTCGGCAACGGCCCCTTCCGGTTCGTGAGCCGGCGTCGCGGCTCGCGCTGGAGCTTTTCGCGGAACGATGCCTTTCCCTCATCGCTGGGCGGCCCGCCCGCGCTGCGCGGCGTGGTGATCGCCGTCGTCGATGAAGCAACCACCAAGTTCGCCGGGCTGACGAGCGGGGAGCTGGACGTCGCGGGGATCTCGCCGACCATGGCGGCACTGGCGAAACGCGATGCGACGCTGCGCGTCGTGTCCTATCCGGTGCTGTTCGGCAATGCACTGTTCTTCAACACCACACGCACGCCGTTCGACGACGCACGCGTCCGACGCGCCGTGGCCCGCTCGATCGATCGCCGCCGCATCGTGGAAGTCGCGCTCGCCGGCTACGGTCGACCCGCCGCCACGCCGGTGCCGCCGGACAGTCCCCTGTCGTGGCGAGAAGCGCCGGAACGTGATACGCTCGGCGCCGACTCGCTGCTCGACGCGGCGGGATGGCGTCGGAGCGGCGACGGCATCCGCCAGCGTGGAGGCCGCAGGTTCGAGATCGAGCTGCTGTCGGTCGGCAGTGGCGACAACGTGGCCGAGCAGCTCGTGCAGGCGGATCTCGCGGCGCGCGGCATCGCGGTGCACCTGCGTCAGACGGAGATGGGCACCTTTCTCACGACGGCGCGCGCGTCGCAGAAGCGCTTCGACGTCCTGCTGGCCGGCGTGCCCGGCGATCTGGCGATGTCATACATCAGTGCCCTCTTCCTGACGAGTCAACGCGGCGGCACCCTGGACTACACCGGCTTCCATGCGCCCGGTCTCGATGCAGTGTTGACGAGCGCGATCGACGCACCGATCGGCGCGCCGGCGCATGCCGCGTGGGAGCGCGTACAGCGAGCGATCGACAGCCTCGCCCCCGCGACCTGGCTCTATCACTCGCGGGGCGTGCAGGGGATGACGCGGCGGCTGCGCGGTGTGACGATGGACCTGCGCGGCGAGCTGGTGTCCGTGCACGACTGGTCGCTCTCCCCACGATCGCTGCGCGCGCCATGACGCTGCTCGTCTCCGCACAAGCCCTCGAGGAACGTCGCGCCGTCGCACGCGGCGCGCTCGCGCCCCTTGCGAACGGCCTGCGGCGCGAGCTCGAGCCGCTGCTCGCCGGCGGTGTCGACATCCCGGCGGAGAAAGCGATGCTGTCGCGCGCCGGCGGACGCTGTGATCGCGACGGCACCCTGCTCGAGTACGACCCGTTCGATGCGCGCCACCGGTGTCCGCAGTGCGGCAAAGAAGTCGTCGGCGTGGAGCACGACCGCTTCCGGCTCTACTGGCATCACCTCTGGCTGGCCGAACGTGTGCTGCACGGCGCACTGCTTGGCCGCCTGCTCGACGATCCAGCCTGTACCGCGCTGGCCGGGCAGCTCCTCGATCGATACGCCGAGCGCTATCTCGCCTATCCGAACCTGGACAACGTGCTGGGTCCCTCCCGGCCCTTCTTCAGCACGTACCTGGAGTCGATCTGGCTGCTGCAGCTTGCGCTCGCGCTCGACCTGCTCGAAGACGATGGTGCACATGGGGAGCTTGGTGGCCGCGTGCGCGACCGGCTGATTGCGCCGAGTGCCGCGCTCGTCGCGTCGTACGACGAGGGGATGTCCAATCGGCAGGTGTGGAACAACGCCGCGCTGCTCGCCGCGGGGCGCCTGCTCGGCGACGAGGCGATGGTGGGGCGGGCGGTGTCCGGCAACTCCGGGCTGCACGAGCATCTGCGCACTGCCCTCCTGGCCGACGGAAGCTGGTACGAGGGCGAGAACTATCATCTGTTCGCGCATCGCGGGCTGTGGTACGGCGTCCTGCTCTCGGAGCAGGCGGGCGTGCAACTGCCGTCCGCGCTCGCCTCGCGGTTCATGGATGGATTCGCGGCACCCTTTCGCACGGTGCAGCCGGACCTGACGTATCCCTCGCGTCGCGATTCGCAGTACGCGATCAGCGTGCGGCAGCCGCGATTCGCCGAGTCGTGCGAGCTGGGCCTCGCTCGCGGCGACGACCCGAGGCTCGTCGGGATGCTCGCGCGCCTCTATGATCCCAGCGTGCCGCGTACCAGGGTCGATCGCGCGCGGACGTCGGCCGACGTGGAGCGCAATGGTCCCGCGACCGGCCTGACGCGCGCCGACCTCTCGTGGCGCTCCCTGCTCGTCGCGCGCGAATCGCTGCCGCCACTCCAGGTTGCGCCACTCGCATCCGACCTGCTCCCGGCACAGGGGATCGCCATCCTTCGTCGCGGAGAGCGCATCTACGCCGCGCTCGACTACGGCCACGACGGCGGAGGGCACGGCCATCCCGATCGGCTCAACGTGCTGTTGATGGACGGCGCGACCCGCTGGTTCGACGATCCCGGCACCGGATCGTACGTCGACCCGACGCTCCATTGGTATCGCAGCACGCTCGCGCATACGGCGCCGCTCGTGGATGGCCGGTCGCAGCCACGCGTGCACGGCTCGCTCGTCGCGTTCGACGCCGCGCCGCGCGCTGCCTGGGCGTCCGGCGACGTCGAGCTGAGCCCGGGGCTGCACATCCGTCGATCCATCGTGCTGCTCGACGACTATCTCGTCGATCTGCTGCAATGGGACGGCGACGCCGAGCACGAGCTCGCGCTCCCCCTTCACGGCGTGGACCTCGTTGACGAGCACGATCGGCCGCTGCCGCGAGTGGCCTCGCCCATCGAAGCCGGCGATGGACTCGAGGACGGGTTCGACTTCCTGACCACGACGGCGCGCATCGGCCATTCCGTCGAACCGATCGCGCGGGTCCTCGGCACGCGGACGACGCAGGGAGGGACGCTCGCTCGACTTCGGGGATGGATCCGTCCCGCGGCATCGACGACCTGGTGGAGCGCCGACGCCCCCGACGTTCCCGGACGCGCCGGACGCGTGCCGCTGCTGCTGTGGCGCGCCACCGGGCAGCGCGGCGCGATGGCCGCGGTCTGGAGCTGGAGCGACGCGGTGACTTCCGTCGTGGTCGAGGCGGACGCGATACAGGTGCACCGCCGTGATGGCCGCCGCGACATGCACGCCGCCGTCGCGTCGGGCTGGCGCATCGATCTCGACGCGGGCGGCGCACGCGAGACCGTCATCCTTGGCGGCCTCGCGCGCGCTCCATCGGTGCCGGCGACCGAGGAATCCAAAGAGAAACGGCAGCCGATCGCGCTCCCTGCGACCATGTCACTGGGCGAAGCGCACTACCGGCGATCGGAGTCCGGATGGCGTGAGGCCGGCGCGCCGCGCGCCGACGTGGAGATTCGAGCGACCGAGTCGCACGAGCTCGTGCTCACCGTGACCGTTGCACCCTCTCACCGGATCTTCGTGCCCGAGGATGCGGTCAATGCGCTGGACAACGAGACCGCGGCGATCAACGGCGACGGAGTGCAACTGTACGCGCGCTGCGAGGGACGCGAGGGCGCATGGCTGCTGGTGCCGCGCGCTGCGGACCGGTCGGTGGCCGTGCATCCGATCGCGGGGTGGAAGAGCGGCCTGTCGGTGTCGGCGGAGTGGCACCCGACCAGCAAAGGGTACGCGCTCACCGCGCGCGTCGCGCTGCCGCGCGAATGCCCGGTGGTGGAGCTCGATCTTCTCGTGAATGAGACCGCACCCGGCCGCGCGCGCCGCCGCGGACAGCTCGTCCTGTCCGGCGCGAAGGGAGAATTCGTCTATCTTCGTGGAGACCGCCACGACCGGCGGCAGCTCCTACGCTTCACACTCTGATGCCTGACTCTCGTCTCTCGCAGGTCGCCGTCGTGCTCTTCGAGCCGCAGGATCCCGTGAACATCGCGGGGACCGTGCGCGCGATGAAGAACATGGGCGTCTCCACGCTCCGTCTCGTGCGCCCGGTGAAGTACGATCCGGTGCGGCTCGAGGGGATCGCCCACGACACCTGGGAGATCATCAACGCGATCGAGACGTACGATGACTTCGACACGGCGGTCGCCGACTGCGTGCGTCTCGTGGGCTTCACCGCCCGCCGGCGTCGGGCGAAGTGGGAGATCCTCGATCCCAAGAAGGCGGCGGAAGACGCCCTGGGGCACACGGAGCATGGACGCGTCGGGTTCGTCTTCGGCCGCGAGGACAGCGGGCTGCCGAACGAGATCCTCGATCGCGTGCACGCCGCGGTGAACATCCCCACCACCGAGCATGCGTCGCTTAACCTCGCGCAGGCGGTGCTCATCGCGCTGTACGAGCTGCACCTCGCCGCCGGCGATGCCACGCGCACGCTCCGCGGCCCGCGCAAGGAGGCACCGCCGCCGACCACCGATCTCTACGAACGCTATTTTTCCGAGCTGCACAACGCGCTGGATTCGATCCAGTTCTTCAAGACACGGTACCCCGAGCACATCATGCGCTCGCTGCGCGCCATCACCTTTCGCGCCGCGCCGGACGATCGCGAGCTGTCGCTGCTGCGCGCCATCGCGCTCGAGGTCGTGCGCTTCCTGGAGCGCACCGGGCGCGTGGATCGGACCCTCCCCGACGACGTCTCTCCTCGTCCGCCGCGCCACGTGACCGGCCGCGACACCAGCGGCCGCGGGGAGGATTGACGTGCGCCCCGCCCCGCGCGCTCTTTGACGCATGGCTTTCAATCGCTTCTTCGGGCGCGGCCGCGACGCCGCCCCACCGCCGCCGCCCGACGAGCTGGACGCGATCGGGCACCCGGAGTCCGAGACGGACGACGAGTCGTTCGAGACCCCCGAAGTCGCGCCGGAGCGCAGCTGGCGCGAGCGCGCCGAGGCCGTGCTGCCCACCGGCGCGTCGACAGGGAGCAAGCGGGCCGAGGCGCTCTACGGTGACGCGCAGACCGACGCCCCGACGCACTTCGTTGCGGCGCGCGGCTGCCGCCTGACGGCGGTCGACGGCGAGCGCTACCTCGACTGCACGATGGCGCTCGGCGCCGTTGCGCTGGGATATGCCGAGCCCAGGGTGACGCAGGCCGTGATCGAGGCGGCGTCGCAGGGCAACGTGTCCGCGCTCTCGAGCTGGCGCGAGGTGGAGCTCGCCGAACGGCTCTGCGCCGTGATTCCCTGCGCGGAGCGCGCGCAGATCCTGAAGACCGGTGCGGAAGCGACGTCCGCGGCCGTGCGACTCGCGCGCACTTACACCGGACGCTCGAAGGTCGTCGCGTCCGGCTACTTCGGTTGGCACGACTGGAGCAGCGACGTGGCTGGCGTGCCTGACGGCACGAAGCGCGACGTCACCCACGTGCCCTTCGACGACATCGGTGCGCTGGAGCGGGCGGTCAGCGCAGCCGGAAACGATCTCGCCGCCATCGTGCTGGAGCCGATCGTCGAGCGCCTGCCGTCGGCGGAGTGGCTCACCCGTGCCCGCGCGCTGTGCGACGCCGCCGGTGCGGCGCTCATCTTCGACGAAGTGAAGACGGGCTTCCGTGTCGCGCTCGGCGGCTATCAGGAAGTATGTGGCGTCACCCCCGATCTCGCGTCGGTGGGCAAGGCGCT
>DASSIC010000030.1:0-2919 GCA_035692325.1 Gemmatimonadaceae bacterium
ACGTGGCGATCGACCAGGGCGGCTGCGTGGAGACGATCCACGCGACCACGCACGAGAACCCGACGTACGTGGTGGATGGCGTCATCCACTACGGCGTGGCCAACATGCCGGGCGGCGTGCCGCGCACCTCCACGCTCGCGCTCACCAACGCCACCCTGCCATACGCCCTGCAGCTGGCGAACAAGGGGTGGAAGAAGGCGCTCAAGGACAACCCCGCGCTGCTGAAGGGGCTGAACGTCACCGACGGCAAGGTCACCTATGCCGGTGTCGCCGATGCGTTCGGCATGAAGTTCCACGAGCCCGCGCAGTTCGTGTGATGTGGATTGACGGGATGACGGAATGACGGGAATGAGATGCACACCGATCGAAGTCGGCGTGCGTCTCGCATTGGTTGTGACGGTACTCGTTCCCGACCGTCTCACGCGTGTCGACACCGTCATCCCGTCGTTCCGTCCGACCGTCATCCCGCGGTCGAAAGCGACGTAGGTCACTGTAGCACAATGCCTTGCCGCTACATTGCGCCGCAGGTAGGTTTCGGCGTTTTCGCCCATTGCACGCGTACGGCTCGTTCCCTGCAAGCGGAGCGAGCGCCCCAACCCCGGATTGATGCGCTGGCCTTTCTTCAAGGCGGGAAGTCTCTTCCCCGCGAACGCGATCGGTGTCGACCTCGGCACGGCCAATACCCTCGTCTACGTCAAAGGCGAGGGCATCGTGCTCAACGAACCCTCGGTCGTCGCGATCGACCGCGAAACCAAGCAGATCAAGGGCGTTGGCCTGGAAGCGAAGCGCATGCTCGGGCGCACTCCTGAAGGAGTGATCGCCGTGCGGCCGATGAAGGACGGCGTGATCGCCGACTTCGACGTGACCGAGAAGATGCTGCGCTACTTCCTCAAGCTCATCATCGACAACCACGTCTTCAAGGTGAAGCCGCGGGTGATCGTGTGCGTGCCGAGCGGCATCACCGAGGTGGAGAAGCGCGCCGTGCGCGACTCCGCGCTCGGCGCCGGCGCCAAGGAAGTCTTCATGGTGGCCGAGCCGATGGCGGCGGCGATCGGCGTGGGCCTGCCCGTCGAGACGCCCACCGGCAACATGGTGATCGACATCGGCGGCGGCACGACGGAGATCGCGGTGATCGCGCTTTCTGGTATTGTGTCCGATACCTCGATCAGGACGGGCGGCGACGAGCTCGACATGTCGATCGTGCAGTTCATGCGCAAGAACTACAACCTGCTGATCGGCGAGCCGACGGCGGAGCAGATCAAGATCCAGATCGGCAGCGCCGCGCCGATCGGCGACGAGCGCGAGATGGAAGTGAAGGGTCGCGACCTGGTGTCCGGCATCCCGAAGACGGTGCGCGTGCACTCGAGCGAGATCCGCGAGGCGATCCAGGAGCCGATCCAGCAGATCGTCGACGCCGTGCGGCGCGCGCTCGAGATCACCCCGCCCGAGCTGGCGAGCGACATCGTCGATCGCGGCATCGTGATGACCGGCGGCGGCGCGCTCATTCGCGGGCTCGATCTCCTGCTGAGCCAGGAGACGGGGCTGCCGATCCACGTCGACGAGGATCCCCTCACCTGCGTGGTGCGCGGGACGGGGCGCATTCTCGACGACGAGGAGAAGTACTGGTCCGTGCTGAGCACCTGAGGCGCGGGTGGCCCGTCCCAACCGATTCAGCTCCCGCCTCGACGTCATCGTCTTCGGCGCGTGCGTCCTGCTGTCGCTGATCGCGACCGTGCTGCCGGCGCGCCTGCGCGAGCCGACGGCCAGCGTGCTGCGCCGTACCCTCGTTGCCCCGCTGCTGCGGCTTCAGCAGGGCGCCGAGCGCTGGCGCGCGGCGTACCAGTCGTCGGTACGGGAAGAGCTGCGCAAGGACACGCTCGCGCTCGCCGCGGCCCGCGTCCCGACGCTCGAGAACGAGAACGAGCGGCTGCGGAAGGTGCTTGGCCTCGGTAGCAGCATGAAGTGGGGATTCATCCCGGCCGAGGCGCTCTCGGGACGTGGGCGCGCGGAGGACTTCACCGTCACGCTCAGCGCCGGCTCCAACGCCGGCGTTCGCGAGCGCAGCCTCGTCGTCGCGCCCGAGGGGATCGTGGGGCTCGTCCAGACGGTCGACCCAACGATGAGCCTGGCGATCCTGTTCGCGCACCCGGACTTCCGCGTCAGCGCCATGTCCGCGGACGGCAGCGCCTTCGGGATCGTGCAGCCGCACGTGACGAGCACGAGCACGACACAGGAGCAGGCGTTCCTCCGGTCGGAGCGGTACCTGCTCGAGATGCGCGGCGTCCCCTTCCGGGCGGCGCTCAAGCCGGGCGCGGTCGTCTACAGCTCCGGGCTCGGCGGCGTGTATCCCAAGGGGATCCCGGTGGGCGTGGTGCTGGGCGAGATCAAGACGCCGGAGTCGTGGGCGCGCACGTACATCCTGCGCCCCGCGGTGAACCCCGCCGACCTGAGCGCCGTGATGATCCTCACCCCGCAGCGGGGCGCGGCCGGTCTGGCCAACGTGTGGGCGAACGTCGGCGCGATCGACTCGGCGACCCGCAACATCGTGATCGCGGGGGATTCGCTCGCTCGGCAGTCGGCGGCGGCGGAGGCGGCAGCGCGCCGTGCGGCGATCGACTCTGCGGCGCGCATTCTGCGTGATTCGCTTGGGCGCGACACGACGCGCGCGGATACCACCGCGGCACCGGCACCGGCCGTCGATCCGGAGGTCGCCGCGGCACGTGCCCGCGCGCGGCGCGACAGCGCGGCCGCCCGGGCCCGACGCGACAGCATCCGCCGCGCACAGTCCGATACCGCCACCCGTCCCGTTCCCGGCGTCGTCCCAGCGACTCCTTCCGTGACACCTCGGTGATTCGATCATGAATTGGGGGGCGACCGTCAGGACGATCGTGCTCTGCGCGATCCTGATCTTCCTGCACT
>DASSIC010000031.1:0-3540 GCA_035692325.1 Gemmatimonadaceae bacterium
GGCCACGGACTCGCGGCCGCACGTGCCGCGCTCGGCCGCGGCGACCGATCCCAGGCCGAGCAGCTGTTCCGCACCTCCATCGCGATCGCCGAGCAGACCGCCGGCGCCGAAAGCGCACTCGCGGGTGCGCTGAACGAGCTCGCGGCGCTTCGTCGAGACATGGGCGAGCCGCGGGAAGCGGAAGGGCTCTACCGACGGGCGCTCGCCCTGCTCGAAGCCCTGCCGACGCCCGACGACGCCACGCTCTTCGTCGCGCTGGAGGGACTCGGCGCCACGACCGCGGGCCGCGGTGACACGGAGGCGGCGGAAGCGTGCCTCGCTCGAGCGCTCGACGTCGGCGAGCGCATGCTCGGAGCGGACCATCCCGATCTCGCCCCGCTGCTTGGCGATCTATCGCGGCTGTTTCTCGCGCGCGCGGCACATGCGAGCGCGGAACCGCTGCTGCTTCGCCTGCATGACCTCAAGCGGCGCAGCAAGGGTGACGATCATCCCGAGACGGCGACGGTGCTCGCCAGCCTCGCCATGGTGCGGCAGGCGCTCGGACGCCACGACGAAGCGGAATCGATGTGGCGGTCGGTGCTGGCGGTGCGCGAGCGGACGCTCGCTCCCAACCATTTCGCGACGGCCATGGCGATGGAACACCTGGCCGACGCGTGCGCCGCCCGCGGGAAGCTCACCGAGGCCCTGGAGCTGCTTCGCCGCGCGACGACGATGCGCGAGGTCACCCTCGGCACCACGCATCCGAGCGTACGTGTGGCGCGCGATCGGATCGCCGATCTCCAGCTTCAGGCCTCGGACGCCTTCTCCGAGTTCACGGAGCCGAGCCGACCGGTGCTGCCTGCGCCGAGGCGGCAGGAATCACGCAACGAGTACAGTCTGTTCATTCCCGCGGCGGCTGCCGTCAGCGCCGATGCGCCGGCGCGGCCACCGCAGGCATTCGTGCTGCCCTCCGACGGCGCGCTCGCGCTGCAGGAATCCAGCGCCCCACGCGCGCCGACTGGGCTCGCGCTCTCTGCCCAGGCTGGACTCGCGTCCATCCAGGCGGAGCTCGAGGCGTCCGGCATGCACGACGACGAGGGCGAGGGCGACACCCAGCGGCATGCGGTCGGTGCGACGATGGCAGCGCTGCTCGCGCACGGCCGGGCGCCCATCGTGATCTCGGGCTCGGTCGTGGCGATCCTGCTGCTCGGCGCGTTCGCCGTGCGCAGCCGCGCGTCGGTGCGCGCGGATGCCGCCGCCATGAGCCCGGCGACAGTGCCGGTGTCACCCCGAGTCGTGCAGACGTCGGACGGCCGCGCCGACACGACGACGTTCGCCACGGCGGCGCGCGCGACGGCCGAAACGCCGGCCACGCCGAGTGCGACGCCGGCTCCCGCTCCCGCAGCACGGCATGAGGCATCCGCAGAAGCGGCGCCGGCGACCCGAAAAGAAGCGCCGCTCGTTGCGCCGTCGATCCGCAAGGTCGTGCTGGGCAACATCGATGCGCTCACGCGCTCGCTCAAGACGCCCCCCGTGGAGAGTGCCGCCTTCCCGGTGCACCTCGCCGCCGACGATCCAAAGCGGCAGATCCTCGGATCGGTGGACGGGCCGGTGGAGCTGGTGCGCGCGCAGCTGATCGGCGCAGCGCCGCAGCCGCGGTTCCCTGAGATCCTGCGCGATCGGAAGATCGACGGTGACGTGGTCGTGCGCTTCACCGTCGATGCGCAGGGGCGTCCGGTGCCGTCGACGATCGTCGTGCTGCGCACGCCGCACGAGCTGCTCAGCGACGTCGTGCGCCGCGCGGTCCCCTCCATGCGCTTCGAGCCGGCACATCGGGCGACGATCGGCGCGCCGGCCCAGCCTGACGAGATCCAGATGTCCTTCCAGTTCAGCAGCGGCGTCAAGTAGTCCCTCCCTCCCCGGGTGTGCGAAGGCGCGTGTCCCGTCAGGGCGCGCGCCTTCGCATATCCGGGGAGCACAAGTGGCGAACGGGTGACCTGGCTCACCAAGCGACGATGGCGAAGTGGATGCGTGCCGACCCTCGCGCGTCGGTCGTCATTCCACGTCGATCGACGATATCGTCCGCGTTCCGGCTCGAGGAGTAGATGCGCCCGTATCATCCGCTGTTCGTCATCACCGCTGCGCTGCTGGCGCTGCCTTCCCGTTCCCTCGGCGCACAGCTCCCTGCGCAGTCCGCTCCGGTGACGGCGCTGCCGACCATCGCGGCCATCGCCGCGCGCCAGGTCCAGATCGGCGACAGTGTGCGCATTCCGTTGATCGTGAACGACCTCCCGGTCGGCACGGTCGTCGATTTCCGGCTGGACCGTCTGCCGGCAAGCGCCAAGCTGGAGAATGGCGTGATCCGCTGGCGGCCGTTGCGCGCGGATGCGAACGCCACGTACACGATCGGCATCCACGCGCTCGTGAACGGCAACGAAGTCGCGCGCGGCTCCGCCGACGTGACGGTCGTGGACGCGCACCGGCCGCCGATCATCCGGCAGCCGACGGATCGCGTGATCCCACCGGGCGATACGCTCGTGCTTCCGGTGGAAGCGAGCGATCCCGACGGCGACGTGCTGTCCGTGGCGGCGACGAATCTGACCGATCCGTCGCTGCCGCCGCGCTACGATCGCCAGACCGGATCGCTCGTGTGGCAGGCGCCGCGCGGCACGATCAATCGCGTCAACCAGTGGCGCATCACGGTGAACGACGGCGACGGCGGCACGGCGACGACGGAGCTCCACGTGTCGGTGCGGGCGCAGAACGTGGCGCCGGTGTGCGCACCGATGCGCAGCTACAAGCGCGACGAAGGGGAATCGGTGGAGATCCCGCTCGACGCCGACGACGCCAACGGCGACTCGCTGACGTATCATCCGCTCGCGACGCTGCCGAACGGGGCGCTGAAGGGCTCGACGTATCAGTGGAGCATTCCCTACGGCTTCGTCTCACCTACCCGGCAGGACAGCACGGTGCGCTTCGAGTGGCGCGCCAGCGATCCGTCCGCCGCCTCGACGAGCAACAACTGCTTCGCGCTGGTGACGGTGTTCCGCTCCATCGCCGACGAGCCGTTCCGCTTGAAGCAGCAGGCGCACCGCCAGCTGCTCACCGACGTGCGCGCGCAGCTCGCGAACGCGCTGACGCGCGAGCGGGCGACGCGCGACTCGCTGTCCACCGCATCGAGCAAGAAGCGGATGGTGAAGCGCGCGTCGCTCGTGAGCGCGCTCATCGGCGGCCTGCTCCAGATCGCCAAGTCGGAGGATACGCGGCGCATCGCGGCGGGCATCTCGGCCACCTTCACCGTGGGACTGGGCGGCTGGGAGGCGACGCTGGAGGATGGCGAGCCCCTTTCCAAGCGCGCCGAAACGATCGCGCAGGAGCGGGTGCAGCTGCAGAAGGTGCTGAACCGGTTCATCCGCCGGTACGGCGAGACGGTGAGTCGCGAAGCGCTGCTCGGCGCGAGCTACGAGTCGGACTATCAGGACCTGTTCGACATGCTCACAAAGGCGTGAGACGTGGGACGTGAGACGTTTTCCGTCCACGTCCCACGTCCCACGTCTGCTA
>DASSIC010000032.1:0-12248 GCA_035692325.1 Gemmatimonadaceae bacterium
GCGAAGGCACCGCGCTGGATCGCCGCCGCGGCCTTCTGCTGGCTGCCGAGCGCCCACGCATCCTGATCGGCGCGGCTGATCTTCCACCGGTCGGCGACACGCTCGGCGGTGAATCCCATGCCGATGTACGACTCCATCGCCTGCGGATCGAGTCGCGCGTGGTAGCCCGACATCGGCACCTGGCTCATCATCTCGACGCCGCCGGCGAGGATGACGTCGGACATCCCGCTCATGATCTGCATCGCGCCGTCGGCGATCGTCTGCAGGCCCGACGAACAGAAGCGGTTGACCGTCTGCGCCGGCACTTCTACGGGCAGTCCGGCACGCAGCGACGACAGCCGCGCCACGTTGAGCCCCTGCGACGCCTCGGGCATCGCGCATCCCCACGCCACGTCGTCGATCGTCGCCTTGTCGATGCCGGCCCGCTCGATCGCCGTCTTCATCATCAGCGCGGAAAGTTCGACCGGGTGGGTAGTGGCGAGGGCCCCATCCTTCTTTCCCTTCCCCACCGCGGAACGGACGGCGGAAACGATCACGACTTCGTTGTTGTTGGCCATTGGATCCTCTAGTTGCGGAGCGGCTTGCCCGTCTTGAGCGTGTACGCGATGCGCTCCTGCGTCTCCTTCGTGCCCAGCAGCCGGAGAAAGGCCTCGCGCTCGAGATCGAGGATGTCCTGCTCCGTCACGGTGCGCGGCGGACCGTCGCCGCCGCAGAGCACATAGGCGAGCTCGCGCGCGATGCGCACCTCGTGCTCGGTGATCTGCCCGCCTTCACGCATGGCCCAACCGGCGTACATGAGATTGCCCATCGCCTCCTTCCCGAGCGCCGTGATGCTGCGCGGCGCGGGCGCCACGTAATCGGGCGCCAGGTCGAGCACGCGCGCCTTGGCGTCGGCGATCAGGCGGTCGCGATTCATCGTGATACGGTCGGCGACGGGCCGCAGGAAGCCGAGCGACCGCGCTTCCAGCGCGCTGGTACTCGTCGTCGCCATCGCGATGAGCTTGAACGCCCGCTTCACCGCCTCGAACGGATCGGCCTCGTCGTACGGCTCGAGCTGCTGAGTGAATCTGAAGAGCAGCTCCTTGGTTCCACCGCCGGCGGGAATGAGGCCCACCCCCGCTTCCACCAGCCCCATGTACAGCTCGGCGTGCGCCTGGATGCGATCGGCGTGCAGCGCATACTCGGCGCCTCCGCCGAGCGTGAGCCCATGGGGTGCGGCGACGACCGGGAAGGGCGCGCGACGCAGCATCATCGCTCCCTGCTGGAAGTAGCGCACCATCTCGTCGAGCCCCTTCCAATCCCCCGCCTGCACCTGCGCCACCACGGCGCCGAGGTCGGCACCGGCGCTGTACGCGCGGGGATCGTCGTTGCCGATCACCAGCCCGACGTACTTGCCCTGCGCCACACGCTCCAGCCCCGAGCGCAGCATGGCGAGCACGCCGGCGCCCATCGTGTTCATCTTGCTGCGCGCTTCCATGAGCAGCACGCCGTCGCCGAGGTCGAGCAGGTTGGCGTCCTTCGACGACTCCACCACCGCGCTCTTGCGCGAGCGCACGGCGTCGAGCGCGACCTGCCCCGGCACCGGCGGCACCTTCTCGTACGTCCCGGCGAAGGCGAGGTAGTTCCAGCTCCCTTCGCGCTCGTGATAGAAGGCGCCGTCCTTCGCCTTGGCGAGAAGCGCCGGCACCTCGAGCTGGAGACGCGCGAACCCCTCCTTCAGGAAGTCGTGTCCCAGCGCATCCATCTGCCGATAGGGGCCGGCGTCCCAGGCGTAGCCCCACTCGATGGCACGATCGACGGCGACGATGTCGTACGCGATCTCCGGCGTGGTCTTCAGCACGTAGTGCGACATGCGCAGCAGGTAGTTGCGCACGAAGTCGCCGTACTTGCCGGGCAGCTTCGCCGCCATCGGCAGCCGCTTCTCCAGCGGCTCCTTCATCAGGGCCCCAAGCGCGGGATCCTCCACCTTCTGCTGGGGGCCGTACTCGAGCGTGTGCCAGTCGAGGGTGGTGATGTCCTTGCCGACCTTCTTGTAGAAGCCGCCCCCCGTCTTGTCGCCCAGCCGCCCACTCGCGGCGAGCTTCTCCACCCACTCCGGCATCGAGAAGTCCTCGCCGGTGCTCGCGCTCAATCCCTTGGAGACGTGCAGCAGCACGTCGAGACCGGTGATGTCGGCGGTGCGGAAGGTGGCGCTCTTCGCCCGGCCGAGCAGCGGACCGGTGAGCGTGTCCACTTCGTCGATCGTGAGGCCCGACTCCATCATCCCCTTCATCGCCGCGACCATGCCGTACACACCGAGCCGGTTGGCGACGAAGCCTGGGACGTCCTTGGCGATGACGATCCCCTTGCCGAGCACCACTTCACTGAAGTGCCGCACGGCGTCGAGCGCCGGCGGATCGGTTTCCGTGGTCGGGATCAGCTCGAGGAGGTGCAGGTAGCGCGGCGGATTGAAGAAGTGCATGCCGAGGAAGTGCTGCTTGAACCGCGCGCTGCGGCCCTCGGTGAGTACGCGCATCGGGATCCCGGACGTGTTGCTGGCGACGA
This sequence comes from Gemmatimonadaceae bacterium, assembly GCA_035692325.1. Lineage (GTDB taxonomy): Bacteria > Gemmatimonadota > Gemmatimonadetes > Gemmatimonadales > Gemmatimonadaceae > AG11. The sequence goes on from DASSIC010000032.1 coordinate 2,545, forward strand.
CGGCGGTCGGCTTGAGCAGTGGCTCCAACCGGGCGTAGAGCGCCTGCTTGGGCGCCGGTTGCTCGATGATCGCCTCGAGCACGAGATCGCAGTCGCGCAGCAGCTCGAGCGAGTCGTCGAGGTTGCCGATGGTGATGTGCGCGGCGCGGGCCGCATCCATGAAGGCGGCCGGACGCGCTTTCCTGGCGCGCTCGAGACCTCCCTTGGCGGGCGCGTTCCGGTCGCCCTCCGTGCCGGGACCGTCGAGGAGGACGACGGGGATGCCGGCCGAGGCGGCGAGGGCGGCGATGCCGCTACCCATGGTGCCGGCGCCGACGACGCCGAGCTTCGCGATGCGCATTGCGGGAGAGCGCGGGAGGTGACGGAAGGGTCCCAGATGCGTCGGAAAGGTAGCGGCCGCGCGAAAACAGTGCAGGACTCGCAACTCTTTGCATAGCCAGAGGGGATGCGAGACCGCCTGCTAGCGACCTAAATCGTTACCTCACAAGGTGATACATATGTTCATCCCAAGCGGCCCGGACAGTGCCTTCCGAGGGGCCATGCAGACACCCCTTCCTGTCCGTCGGCGCGGCTTTTCGCTCCTCGAGCTCCTGGTCGTCATCTCGATGATCGGCGTGATCTCGATGATCTCGATGGGCCGCAGCTCCTCGATGATGACGCAATGGCGCGTCGCGCGCGCCGCACAGGCGTACGGCGAGGAGCTCCAGTCCGCGTTCGCCATCGTCGGGCGCGACCGCCGACCGGTGCGCATCACGCTCGACAAGACCGCGATGGAGCTGCGTCTCACCAACCGCGCCGGCACCGTGGTCTACCGTCGGCGCAATATCGGAAAGACCTCGGCCTACAAGCTCGATCCGGCCGACGTCACGGCGTCGAAGCTCACCGTCGAGGTGTTCCCGCCCGGATTGGCGGCCGACACGCTGAGCGTCACCATCTCCCGCAACGGCAAGCTCCGCCGCATCCGCATGCTGCGCGGTGGGCTCGTCCAGATCTGTTCCAACAAATCCTCCGTGAACGGCGTATGCGTACCCGCATAGACTCGCACGCGCCCGTTCGGGCGCCGCGCCCGCGCGACGGCATCTCGCTCATCGAGATCATCGTCGCCATGACGCTGCTCGTGTTCGTCCTGGGCGCGCTGAGCGTGCTCACGACGCGCACGGTGAAGCGCTCGCGCGATCTCGACATCGGCTCGGCGCGCACCTTCGTGCTGATGCAGCAGTCGAACCGCTTCTCGTCGCTGCCGTACGACTCGATCCCGTCGTATGCGCCGCGCATCGACACGATCATCACCGGCCGCTACATGTACGAGCGCCGGCTCACCTACGTGCAGGGCGGCACAGGCAGCGAATACCGCACCCTCAAGGTGATGCTCAAGCCGATCAGCAAGGACACGCTGATCGCCAAGCAGAAGCCCGACTCGCTGCTCTTCCAGCGGGCGAAGACGTACAGTTCAACTCCCCTCTTCAAATGAGCGCGACCAACTTCAGGCGCCCCCGCCGTTCACTCGTCCGGCGCGCCTTCACGCTGATCGAGATCCTGACCTCGCTCGCCATCCTCGGCATCATCGGCATCGCGTTCGTGCGGCTCATCACGTCGCAGGCGCGGTTCACCGAGGGGCAGATGGCGGGACGAAATGCGCGCACGGTGTCGCGCAACGCGATGAACATCATGCTCACCGACCTGCGCATGGTGCAGGACAGCGGCGGACTCCTGAGCGCGGCACGCGACTCGGTGACGGTGCGCATCCCGGTGGCGTTCGGGCTCCTGTGCGGAAGCACCGTCGGGCTGGCAACGATGCAGATCCTGCCCGTCGATTCCGCGATGACCGAATTCGGCTACTACTCGGGCTGGGCCTATCGTGATTCCGTCTCCGGCCTGTTCAACTATCAGGATGCCCTGACTCCCGTTCCATTCAACACCCTCCCTGCAGGCAACACGAACATCTGCACCGACTCCGCCGTGTACCCTCCCCCGACTCCCCAGGGGCCGGGCATCCTGCCGATGTCGTACACGACGGCCGGCGGCGCAACGCGCAGCTCCAGCGTCATCAAGCTGGGCGATCCCGTGACATTCGGAACACCCAACGCCGGCTGGCCCGTGTTCCTGTACCAGCAGATCACCTACAAGTTCGACTCGTCCGTCGCATATCCGCACCGCGTCGGTCTTTTCCGGAAGATCCGCTCGAACACCGTGGGAACCGGAATGGTGGTCGACGAGATCATCGCGCCGTTTGACACCTCCGCCAGGTTCCGCTTCTACGTGCTGAACGGCGACGCGGCGCAGGACGCGCCGCCGGCCGCTCTCAAGACGGTGCGCGGGCTCGAGCTCGTGCTGGCAGGCAGCAGCCCGCGATCGGAGCAGGGCAAGAAGTACATGCAGGAAGCGCTCGTTACCGGAGTGTTCTTCAAGAACCGGAGAGACCCATGAAGATGCGTACCCTTTGGCGCTCGGCGCCCGTGAATGCGACGGAGGACGCGCGCCCGGCGCGCGAGCGTCGCGGTTTTGCCCTCCCGATGGCGATCCTCATCATCGCCTTCCTGACGGTGACGATCTCGGCGGCATACACCGCGACGTCGTCCGAGCTGACGACCAACATGGCGCAGCGCGGCGAGAGCAAGTCGTACATGATCGCGCAGGCCGGCCTGGAGAACTTCATGGCCCGCCGAAACGAGAACGGCTTCTGCAACATGTGCACGGTGGTCGGTGGCGTCGTGCCGCCGATGGCGACCTACGAGTCCACCACGGTGACCCTGCCGACGGGCTACGCCTACGTCGTCGCGCAGCGGCTCCGCGTCGCCAGCGACAAGCGGCCGGCCATCTACCTCCTGCGCTCGCGCGGCATCGACACGGCGAGCAAGGCGATCACCGGCAGCAGCATCGGCTCGCGCGCCGAGCGAACCGTCGCGCAGATCGTGTACTGGAACATCAATCAGGTGAACGTGCTCTCCGGCTGGACGTCCACCAGCGGTCTGGACAAGGCGGGCTCGTCGGGCACGATCAGCGGCGTCGACAACTGCGCGAAGAAGCCTTCCGTGGCCGGCATCGCCGTCCCCGACGGAGACTACGGCGTCAACGGCAACTTCACCCCGGCCGGCAACCCGCCGGTGCAGTACCTGGGCACGCAGCAGCAGGCGAACGATGCGGTGAAGATCGACTGGGACGGCGTGGTCAACGGGACTCGAATCCAGGCTGACTACGTCTTTGCCTCGAACTCCGCGGCGCAGGCGGGCTGGTCGAGCATCGACTTCGGGACGTCGACCGCTCGCAAGTACCCGGTCATCCGCGTGAACGACAACTTCACGATGCCTGATGTTGGCGGCTCGGGAACGCTCATCGTGCTGGGCAACCTGACGATCAGCGGCAACAACCTGTGGAAGGGCATTCTCCTCGTCGGCGGCACGATGACGTCGAACGGCAACGGTACGATGACCGGCGCGACGATGAGCGGGCTCAATACGATGTTCAATCCCACGCAGCTCGCCGCGGCGCAGGCGAAGGTGCCGGCCGGTACGACGCTGACGAGCACCCCGGCGAACGCGACGGCGAACGGGACGAAGACCTTCCAGTACGACTCGTGCGAAGTCGCCAAGGCGGCTGGTGGTCTCGCGTCGTACTCGGTGTATCCGAACGCCTGGATGGACAACTTCGTCACGTACTAGCACATCAGAGTCCTGAACACACGACGGCCCCGGGCGAGTGCCCGGGGCCGTCCTGCATCTGCGACACCCGGTCTACGGTTCGCCGAACGGATCTCCCGGCGGCGCCACGAGCGCCGGCGTCGGCTTGGGCAGCTCCCGGCGATCGAGCCACCGCGCGAAGTCCCCTGCGATGGAGCTCCAGTGCGCGCGGCTCATGGTGTCGCCGCTCGCGCTGCGCTGCTGCGCCACCGCCCGCAGCCGGCCGATCTGATACTCCGCCATCGCGCGCACCTCGGGCGATGCCTCGCTGTCCGCCGCCAGCATGAGCAATCGGTCGGCGACGGCGCGCTGCGTCACACGTCGCAGGGCGACGACCTTCACCGAGGCACCGGCGTCGCCCGCATTCCACGTGCGCGCCACGAGCGAGTCGATCGTCTCGCCCAGGGTGAGCATGTTCGGGCCGCGACTGGCGAACGCCACGAGTCGCGCCGCGCGCTCGCGCTGGAGGATGCCGTCCACGATCATCTGCGCCAGCGTGCGCGCCGCCGCCAGCTCGTCGAACGCCGGATCGGTGCGCCCGCGAAAGAGCTCACCCACCGGGCTGTTGCTGTTGTTGACGGGGCCGTCGTAACCACTCGGACGCGGGCCAAGCAGCGACAGCACCGTATCGGGAATGGCGAGCTCCGACGGCTGGAGCTCGGCGAGCAGCGCACTCAGCGCCGCACGCTGATGCGCGCCGTCGATCGGGTGGGTGGCGACCTGCCCATCACCGCGCACCGTGTTCGCGTAGATCATTCCGCCCAGCGTCTTGGAGACGCCGTTGAGCGCGAACCGGTGCCAGAAGTACAGCGGCGCAAGGCGCTCCTGTAGCGTGGCGACCGGTTCACCGACGCGGATGTTGCGCAACCCGAACCGCGCGAGCGCGGCACGACGCACCGCCGTCTGATGCTGGAGGAACTCGAGCGGCGTGGCGGCGTCGTCCCAGAGACTGGTGCGCGGATCGCTCGCGTTCTCGGGGCGTGCATCGGCGTCGCTCAGGTACAGATATCCCTTGCGCAGCCCTTCGGCGACGATCGCCGCCAGCGAGTCGCGCTCGGCGCCAGGCGGGAAGATGCCGTAGCCCCAGCGGATCGCCCACACGTCGTAATCGCCCGGCCCCGTTCCGTAGGCCGACGACATGTCGACGTCGCCGTTGGCGGTGAGCCGTACGCGCGGCGCCGGATAGTCCATCACCGACGCGCGCTCGTACGTGCTGGCGATGTAGTTGTGCTGAAGGCCGAGAGTGTGCCCCACCTCGTGCGCGCTGACCTGCCGCACCCGCGCGAGAACGAATGCCGTGTCGGCGGCCGCGGCGTCCGCACCCATCAATGCCGCGTAGAGGTTGTAGTCGGTGCGCGCGCGATGGCTGTCCATGCGCGCCATCCCCTTGAGGATCTCCCCCGTCCGCGGATCACCGAGCGAGCCGCCCACCGACCAGCCGCGCTCGTTGCGGTTCTCCCACTGCACGACGTTGTATCGCGCGTCGAGCGGGTCGGCACCGGCGGGAAGCAGCTCGGCGCGAAATGCGCCCGGCAGCCCCGCGCGCTCGAAGGCGGTGACCCAGAAGCGCACGCCGTCGAGCGTGGCCTGACGAACCGGCTCCGGGATGCCGGGATCGACGTAATAGACGATCGGGTTGCGGATCGGCGAGTGCGGGTCGCTGAGGTCGACGCGCTCGAGCCGGTGGCGTGAGATCCACCGCTGCTCGAGCGCGCGCTGGAGCGGCTGGCCGTAGTCCTTGAACGTCACGCCGAAGTAGCCGACGCGCGGATCGAGCTCGCGCGGGCGATAGCCGGTGGGCAGTGGCAACAGCGAGAGATGCTGCCGCAGCGTGAACGCGCGACCATCGGGGGCGATGCGGCTCGCGATGCCGCCCGGACGTGCCGTGGTGGCGAAGGTGAGCGCGACGTCGATCTCGCTGTTCGTCGGATACGCGGCGGTGTGGGCGCGATCGATCGCCGACCGCTCGCGCACCACCGCGTAAGTTCCCTGATTGAGGCGCGCCATGGTGCCGGCGACGTCGTTCCAGTCGCGATAGGCGACGTCGCTCAGGTCGATCAGGATACGGCTCCCCTCCTCCGCCAGCACGGGCAGCGCGGCCACGGTGCTGGTTGGAAAGCTCTCCTCGATACTCCGACGATGCGCGGCGTCGTCGAGCGAGGTGCGGAAGCCGGTATTCTCGAATACCATCTGCACACGGTCGCCATCCCGCTCGAAGCGCACGACCTGGTCCGCGCCACTCGCGCCGCGGTCGAGCCCCACGGGGTTCGACCCGAAGCCGCTCGCGAGACTCACCCAGAACAGCGCGCGCATCGGCTCGCGTGGCAGCTCGGCGTAGAGTCGTCCCTGTTTCGTGTCGATCCACAGTGGGACGAATCCGTCACGCCGTTCGAAGCCGGCGGTGCGGGCGGCGATGCTGGTCGCGGGCGGCGGCGGCGCTGGCGTCTGCTGCGCACCCACCGCGGGCACGAGTGCGAGCAGCAGGGCGGACAGGGTGAATCGTTGGCTCAGGCGCATGAATCGATGGAAGGGTCGATGACAGGGATTCTCGGAAAGTCATCCCGCAGGAGCGAGCGCAGCGAGCGAGTGTCGGGATGACAGTCAGGGCAGGCTAGCGATCTACGGTCCCGCGCAGGATCCCGTTGCGAAGGCGGACTGCACGCGGCGAGGCGGCGGGATCCTCGAGCACCCGCGGTGCGCCCGGCGCGTACACCAGCCGCGCGTTCAGCGTCACGGTGTCGTCGCCGCGCTTCACGACGATGGGCAGCAGCGTCCCGCCCGCCTTGCCGCCGTACGCTGCACGGAACTTCGCGCCGAAGTTCGCATCGGTGACGTCGATGTCGCCGACCTTCAGGAGCGCGTCGCCCACACGCACGCCGGCCAGCGCCCCGGAGCCCCCGGGGACGAGCTCCGTCACACGGATCGCGCCGCGCACGTCGCCCGTCGTCGTGACGCCCAGCCGCGGCACGCTGTCGCGCTCCAGCCGCAGGCCGATCGTGCGCATCGCCTCGGGCCAGGGATAGGGGTCCCGCCCATCGACGTAGCGGCGCGCGAAGTCGTCGAAGGAGCGGCCGTTCGCCGCGCGGCGCACCGCGCCCCAGAAATCCTCACTCGTGAAGCCGCGCCCGCGCTTGTACGTCGTCTGATACAGCTCGCGCATCACCTGATCGAGCGAGGCGCGATTGTCGCTCGCGTCGCGAATGGTGATGTCCAGCAGCAGGCCGGCCAGCGACCCCTTGGGATAGTAGCTGTACTCGGTGCCATCCTTCGGGTGGATCCAGGTGTTGACGGATGCATCTTCCAGCGCGAACGGGATGGTGCTCTCGATCTCGGCGATCTTGCCCGTCGTGAGCGCGTAGAAGGCAGCGGGATCGATCACGCCGCCACGCACCTCCGCGAGGTCTGCGTAGTAGTCGGTGATCCCTTCGCTCACCCAGAGCCAGGGTGTCGGCTGCGGACGATCGTACTCGTAGGGTACCAGCTCGGCTGGCCGTAGCCGCTTGACGTTCCAGGCGTGGAAGATCTCGTGGGCGTAGAGCGAGGGTTGGAAGTCGCTGCCGATGAACGCGGGCGACACGATGTCCACGTGGGAGCTCGCGTGCTCGAGCCCACTGTAGCCGCCATAGCTCGAGTCGGCGATCTGGAGCAGCGAGTAGCTGTCCCACGGCGCTTCGCCGAACACCAGCACCTCCACGGGGATGATGCGCTTGAGCTGATCCCACGCCTGCATTCGTGCCGCACCGGACACGGTGCCGATCGGATACGTGGCGTAGCGCACCGTCTTGCCGGAGATGGTCGCGCTGTCCAGGTCGAACCGGCCGACGAACACCGGCATGTCCACGAGGTCGTGGTAGTTCGACGCGCGATACGTCCGCGCGGCTCCCCCCGACGGCAGGCTCGTGGCGATGCGGAAGTCCGGCTCCGTCCTGATCGTGACCGTGGCGGTGAAATCCTTCGATCCACCTTCCGGATACAGGAAGAGGTTCGTGCCGTTGAACAGCGCGAAGTCGGGACGCGTCCACGCCATTGCGTTGTCGAGCGTATCGGCGAGGAACTCGAAGTCGATCGTCACGCGGCCGGCGCCCGCCGGACGGACTCGCCAGCTATCGAAGTCGAGCTTGTCCCACCGAAGCGTCGCACCGCCCTGCTTTGCGCCGAACCCCCCGACGCGGCTCGCGAAGTTGCTGATCTCGTATGCGCCCGGCGTCCAGGCGGGCAGCGACAGGACGACCGGGCCCGTGCCGGTCGTCGTGAAGCTCGTCGTCACGTGCAGACGGCGGATGGCGAGGGCTGCTCGGTCGGCGATGACCTCGTAGCGGATGTCGGACACCGGGGCCGACGTCATGGAGTCGACCGTTGCCCGCTGGGCGCCGAGTGGGACCGCCAAGGCGGCGGCGAGCACTGCCGACGAGAACGCTGCGAGGGCGTGGCGCGGCAGGAACGAACGAGGCATGGCAGGACGTGTGTGAGTGGCGGTGCGCGGGACGTCTCCGGATGGGGCCGCGACGCGAGCCCGCAAATCTTCCCATGATCTACGCCGAGGAACAGCCATGCGAAAGCGCATCGTGACAGCCCGTGTCGGAACCGTGACCACCGCACTCACCCTTCTGCTCCTCGTCGCTGCGTGCGAGCGACGGTCGGACACGCCGAATGCCTCGAGCGTTGGCTCGCGGATCGATACGGCCAGCGTTGCCGCAGCGCCCGCGCCGGCGCTGATGGATCAGCGAGGTGAAGCCATGGCGACGCGGGCGATGGTGGACGCCGCGCCTCCCACGGAGGTGGGGGTCGCGAGCCCCGCCGCGAAGAACGACGCCGCACTGTCGTTCGGCAGCCCCATGCCGACCGACCTGTCGGGCGCGATGCTGATCCGCAATGGGCAGGCGAGCGTGGAGGTCATTCGCCTGAACGACGCCATGACGAAGGTGCGCCAGACGGCGTCGCAGCTCGGCGGCTTCGTCGCCAACATGAACGTCGTGGGCGGCAAGGACGAGCACAGGTCGGCGCAGATCGAGCTGCGTATCCCCAGTGCGCAGTTCGACGCCGCCGTCGTCGCGCTCGGCACGCTGGGCAAGGTGGAGTCGGTCTCGGCCAGCGTGCAGGATGCGGGGGACGAATACGTGGACCTCGGTGCGCGTGCCGCGAACGCGCGGCACATGGAAGCGCGGCTGGTGGAGATGCTCGCGCGCCGCACGGGCAAGCTCTCGGAGGCGCTCACGGTCGAGCAGGAGCTTCGACGCGTGCGTGAAGAGATCGAGCGCTACGACGCACGCCTCAAGTGGCTGGAGCGGAAGGCGGCGCTCAGCTCTCTTCAGGTCACGCTTCACGAGCCCGTATCCGTGTTGGATCAGCGTGGTCCCAGCCCGATCGCGGAGGCATTCGCCGAAGCCTGGCGTCGCGCTGTCGGCGTGCTGGCATGGTGCATCGCGTCGCTCGGCGTGATCGTGCCGCTCGGCCTGCTCGTCGGAGGGATGATCCTTCTCCTGCGGCATCGGCCTCGGTTCGGAAGGGCGACGTAGACTGGGGCGCGGAGCGCGAACTGCCGTGCGCCGATCGCGTCTGGCGTGCCTACGCGCTCGGCTACCATACTTCGCGCATGACCATTCCACCCACGCACACCACGCCGGGGACGGCGTTCGCCCCGTACGTCCCCGCCACGGAAGCGCCGAGGGAGTTCAGCATCGGCGCGATCGTCCTCGGCGTCCTGCTCGGGCTCGTCTTCGCCGCATCGAGCATCTATCTCGCGCTCAAGGTGAGCCTCACCGTGAGCGCGTCGATCCCGATCGCCGTGCTGTCGATCACGATCTTCCGCTACGTGTCGCGCGCGTTCGGCATCCAGCCCGCGACGATCCTGCAGAACAACCTGGTGCAGACCACCGGTTCGGCCGGCGAGTCGATCGCGGCCGGGATCGCCTTCACCCTCCCCGCGCTGCTGCTGCTCGGCTACGAGCTGCCGTGGACCAAGGTCATGGCGATCGGCATCGTCGGCGGAATTCTCGGCGTGCTGTTCCTGGTGCCGATTCGTCGCAG